>JAGXIN010000042.1 GCA_024635575.1 Flavobacteriia bacterium | reverse complement strand
GAATTTGACTATCAACAGCAGTACCACTTCAGAAGAAACTGCAACAGCATGTGACAGTTACACTTGGAACGGAACTGAATACACAACCAGCGGCGTTTACACTTTTGAAAGTGAAAATGAAGCAGGATGTACAAATACAGCCACGTTGAATTTGACTATCGACAGCAGTACCACTTCAGAAGAAACTGCAACAGCATGTGACAGTTACACTTGGAACGGAACTGAATACACAACCAGTGGCGTTTACACTTTTGAAAGTGAAAATGAAGCAGGATGTACAAATACAGCCACGTTGAATTTGACTATCAACAGCAGTACCACTTCAGAAGAAACTGCAACAGCATGTGACAGTTACACTTGGAATGGAACTGAATACACAACTAGTGGCGTTTATACTTTTGAAAGTGAAAATGAAGCAGGATGTACAAATACAGCCACGTTGAATTTGATTATCAACAGCAGTACCACTTCAGAAGAAACTGCAACAGCATGTGACAGTTACACTTGGAACGGAACTGAATACACAACCAGCGGCGTTTATACTTTTGAAAGTGAAAATGAAGCAGGATGTATCAATATAGCCACGTTGAATTTGACTATCAATGCAACACCCGAAGTCACCATCAGTGGAAATTCAGTATTGACTTGTGCAAATGAAAGCATTACGTTAACTGCCTCATCAACGGTACAGGGAACTGCAAATTATTTATGGAATACAGGAGCCACCACTGCAACAATTGAGGTGACTGAATCAGGTGAATATTCTGTAACGGTAACAGGTAACAACAGTGATTGTTCCGCTATGTCAACAGTAACTGTAGCAGGAGATGCTACATCACCAGCAGCAACAATTAGCGGAAATGGAGTATTGACTTGTGCAACAGAAAGCGTTACGTTAACTGCTTCGGCAACTGTTCAGGGAACTGCAAGTTACTTATGGAACACGGGAGCAACCACTGCAACAATTGAGGTGACCGCACCGGGTGAATATTCAGTAGCAGTATTGGATAGCGACAATGGATGTTCAGCAACGGCAACAACTACAGTGTCACAAAATGTCACACCACCGGTTGTAAGTATCAGCGGAAATGAAGCACTGACTTGTTCAGTAACCAGCATCACTTTAGATGCAAGCGGAACATCAGTTCAGGGCACAGCAACTTATTTATGGAACACAGGAGAAACAACGCCTTCCATAGTTGTTGATCAGGCCGAAGACTATACTGTTGCGGTAACCGACAGCAACAATGGCTGTTCAGGTGCATTAACCATTACGGTTACAGAGAATTATGATGCAGAGGAAGTAGTAGGCGGTTCAGTAGCACTTTGTATAACAGATGCGAGCTTAGATTTAACAACTTTATTAATCAGTGACTTTGTTTCTGACGGAACTTGGACAGATGATTTAAACAGCGGAGGCTTGACAGGAAACTCTTTTAATCCTTCAATTGTGAATCTGGGAGATTACCAGTTTACTTACACTGAACCGGGAGACTGCGGACGTATTATTACAGTAGCAGTAAATGTTAATGATGACTGTGTGGTATTGGCTTGTTCAACAGAAGATATAATAATTTCAAAAGTTGTTACGCCAAACAATGATGGCTTCAATGAGAATTTTGAAATAACAGGATTGGAAGATTGTGATTTTACCTTTGGCGTAAAAATATTCAACCGTTGGGGTAAAATAGTTTATCAATCTGAAAATTATCAAAACAACTGGAATGGCAGACATGATGGTTCTGGAATGCAAATAGGGTCAAACTCTGAGTTACCAACAGGAACCTACTATTACATATTGAACGTTTCCGGAGGTACAGGATTTAAACCAATGACAGGATACATTTATTTAGGCACTCATTAATAAAAATAGAACTATGAAACGTATAATTTCAATAATAGTATTGCTGATCGTAGGCTTTGAATATTCAAACGCCCAGCAACTACCGCAGTTTACCCAATATATGTACAATACAATTGCCGTTAACCCGGCCTATGCGGGCAGCAGAGAGGCACTGAGTATTGTTGCATTAAACAGGAATCAGTGGGCAGGATTTGATGGAGGACCTCAAACGCAAACACTCTCCGTTCATTCTCCGTTGAGAAACGAAAAAATAGGTTTGGGTCTATCCTTAATAAATGACAAGGCGGGATATGAAAACTTTACCTATGTATATGGAGATTTCTCTTATACCATCCAGGCAAATGAAGACGTTGAAGTTAGCTTTGGTTTAAAGGGAGGGATGACCTATTATAAACTGGCTGATGAGTTGTACAATGCAACAGAGGTGAACCAGGATCCTTATTTTAATGAAAGATTAAATAGATGGAATGCGAATTTTGGAGCTGGGGTATTAATTCATAGTAACAGATGGTATTTTGGATTATCAACTCCAAAAATTATCAATCATGATTTAAACAACAAGACCGATTTTAAAGCTTTGGAAAGAGTTCATTATTATGCCTTAGGAGGTTATGTTTTTGACTTAAGCAAAAGTATAAAATTCAAACCTTCTTTTATGGTAAAACACACCGATGGAGTGCCACTTTCAACAGACTTAACAGCAAACTTTTTGTTTAATGAGAAGTTTTGGCTGGGAGGTTCTTACAGAATGAATGGCAAACAAGAAGCCATTGGAGCCTTAGTGGACTTTCAGGTTACTGATCAGTTTAGGGTTGGGTACACCTATGAAATTCCAACAGGGGAAATTCGTCCGTATACTTCAGGATCCCATGAGATTTTGCTGATGTATGAGTTTAAGTTTATGAAAAACAAACAAAAATCTCCGAGATATTTTTAACCAAATTTAAGATGAATATTATGAAAAATATAAAACTTTTATGTATAGCTTTTGTTTTGATTAGCACATCGACATTTGGTCAGACAGCAAAACAAAAGAGAGCGGAAAGACAATTTAACAACTTTTCGTTTGTAAAATCAATAAACACCTATGAAAAGCTTATTGATACGAGCTTCAACAAATATTATGCAATGCGACAATTGGGAGATGCTTACATTATGTTACGCCAGCCCGAAAAAGCTTTGCCAATTTATGAGAAAGTGGTTCAACAGCCAAACGTACCGTCTGAATACTATTTTTATTATGCGCAAACCTTAAGGGCCAACGGTCAGTATGAAGCGTCAAAAGAATGGATGAAGAAATACAGGGACGCCGGCAATAAAGAAGATTCAAGGGTTAAAAATTTCTTCAAACACGAAGATTTGGCAAGCGGAATATTTAATTCGAGAGAGAAAAACTTCCTGAAAAAGGTAAATTTCAACAGCAAATATAATGATTTTGGTGCAGTAGTATTAAACGACCAAATTGTATTCACTTCCTCAAGAGATGAAGGTGTTTCGGTAAAGAGATTATACGCTTGGGACGGACAGCCACTATTGGATATGTACCAAGTTCCAATGGAAGGTGCCTCTGCAGAAACAATAAAAAAACTAGAAGGCGATGTGAATACCATTCAGCATGATGGACCGGCAACCTTTAGTGCCGATGGCACCAAAATGTATTTTTCAAGAAATAATTTTTATGAGAATAAAAAAATCACCAATGACAAAGGCGTGATGCTCATGGGTATATTTAGTGCTGAACTTATTGATGGAAAATGGACAAACATAAAACCTTCAAACCTTAACAATGCCAATTATATAGTATACCACCCATCATTAAGTCAGGATGGCAAAAAATTATATTTTTCATCTGACATGCCTGGAGGTTTAGGAGGTACCGATATATATGTGAGTGATGTTAATCCTGACGGTTCGTTAGGTACACCTACAAATTTAGGAAATATTATAAATACTGAAGGAAACGAATCATTTCCATTCATACATTCTGAAGAAGGAACTTTGTATTTCTCTTCTGATGCCCATGTTGGCGCAGGTCTTTTAGATGTATTTGCAGCCGTAAAAGATGAAAATGACAATATTGTGAATGTGATTAATTTGGGTGAACCACTTAACAGTGAAAAGGACGATTTTGCCTATTATTTATCACCAGATGGACTTAATGGCTACATTTCCTCAAACAGAAAAGGCGGCATGGGCGGCGATGATATCTACGCCTTTACAAGAATACCACCGTTGACCTTAAAAGGACGTATTTTTGATGCTGTCAACGGAGAGCCTGTAGAAGGCGCAAAAGTGGTTTTGGCACGTAATAATGGAGAGGAAATAGCCTATTTCATCACAGAAGAAGATGGGTACTACGAGCATTTAATTGACAGGGACAAAGAATTTGTATTAAAAGGATCCAAGGCAAAATTCCAAGATGTGCAAAAGGAATTTACTTCCTTTGGTCTTGAAAAGGAAAGGGAATTGATTGTTGACTTAAACATTCCAATGTCTCCAATAGAAGATGTGGTTATCCTAGCCGATTTAAATACAATCTATTTTGATTTGGACAAATCCAATATTCGGCCGGATGCAGCGCTGGAGTTAGACAAAGTTGTGACTTTAATGAACAAATATCCTGAAATGGTGATCAGACTGGAATCTCATACCGACAGTAGGGCAGATGACCAGTACAATATGGGATTGTCAAACAGAAGGGCAAAATCAACTTATGAATATATTATCGCAAAAGGCATAGACCCACAAAGAATTCCAAAATATGAAGGGTTCGGGGAAAGCCAGTTGGTCAATAAATGTTCTAATGGTGTACCTTGTACTGAAGAAGAACATCAGTTAAACAGAAGAACGGAATTTATTATTCTAAAAATGAAATAATAAAAGACTTAAATAAAAATGAAAAAGAAATAAATAGCATAGCAGTCGTAACAATAAAATACTCTTGATTATACTACCGTTGTGGGGACGACAATTTCTCAAGATATTTGTTACGGCTGCTTCTTTTATTGAATATTAAAATGCAGAAAGCACTCTTTTATAAAAGAGTGCTTTCTGCATTTATGAGTTAACTTATTTTTTCTATTTCAGCAAGCCGGCTCTTTTTAACAAAGCGGTATTATTTGGCTTTTTACCTCTAAAATTGACATACAACGTCATAGGTTTATCGGTGCCGCCTTTTGATAAAACATTTGCTTTAAATTTTTGCGCGGTAGAATTGTCAAAAATTCCATTTTCCAAAAATAAGGCAAAAGCATCTGCATCTAAAACTTCAGACCATTTGTAGGAGTAATAGCCAGATGAATAACCTCCTTGAAAAATGTGCGAAAAGGAAGTACTCATGCAATTCTCTTCGATGTCAGGAAATAGTTGGGTGTTTTTAAAAGACAAGGATTCAAATTCCTTTACATTTTTTATTGTTGAAGGATCGTTGGCATGATAATTCATATCCAACATTCCCAAACTTAGCTGACGTAAAGTTTGCATTCCTTCTAAAAAATTAGATGATTTTTTAATTTTATCAATCAATTCCATTGGAATTGGCTCGTCTGATTCATAGTGTTTTGCAAACAGGTTGAGTGCTTCTTTTTCATAACACCAGTTTTCTAACAATTGACTTGGAAGCTCTACAAAATCCCAATAAACATTTGTACCCGATAAACTTGGATAGGTTGTGTTTGCCAACATTCCATGCAATGCATGCCCAAATTCATGAAATAACGTGGTTACTTCATTAAAAGTTAATAAAGATGGTTTTGTTAGCGTGGGTTTGGTAAAATTACAAACTAATGAAATATGGGGTCTTGAATTTTCACTGTCTTTGATCCATTGGCCTTTAAAAGAAGTCATCCATGCACCGTCTCGTTTTCCTTTTCTTGGAAAAAAATCAGCATACAAGATTGCAATAAAATTGTCTGAAGTATCAGTTACTTTAAAGGTTTTAATATCTACATGGTATTTGTCAACAGTATAAATTTCTTCAAATACCAAATCGTATAATTTATGGGCTACTTCAAATACGCCTTCAATAACATTTTGTAATTTGAAAAAAGGTTTTAACTGTTCCGCTTCCAGATCAAAAAGTTCTTTTTTTAATTTTTCTGAATAATAGGCGCTATCCCATTTTTGAAGTTTTTGAATGCCATCTCTTTTTGCGAAATCCGACAGTTTTTTAAATTCTTCTTCAGCAGCTGGTTTTGCTTTTAATAATAAATCTTCCAAAAAGTCATTCACTATTTTGGGAGTTTCGGCCATTCGCTCTTCCAAAACAAAATGCGCATGAGTTTTGTAACCCAATAAATTTGCCCTTTTGTAACGAAGTTTTATGATATTTAATAAAGTTTGCTGGTTGTCATTTTCATTATTTTTGAATGCTTTCGCTCCAAAGGCAATGGCCATTATTTTCCTTAGATTTCTATTGTCGGCGTACATCATAAATGGAATATAGCTCGGATAATCCAATGTGAAAATCCAGCCTTCCATATTTTTCTCTTTCGCAGCCAATTGGGCAGCTTCAACAGTGTTTTCAGGCAATCCTTTCAAATCATTTTCATCGGTTAAATGAAGTTCAAAAGCATTCGTTTCTGCCAAGACATGCTCTCCAAACGTTAATTTTAATTTAGAAAGTTCCACATCAATTTTACGAAGTTCAGTTTTATCTTTTTCATTCAGATTGGCACCGTTTCTAACAAAACTTTTGTAGGAATTGGTTAACAAAGTATCCTGTTCTGTGGTTAAATTAAGTGCGCTTTTGCTATCATAAATTTGCTTAACTCTTTTATATAATTTTTCATTTAATTTAACATCATTTGAAAATTCAGAAAGCAATGGCGATATTTCTTGCGCAATTTTTTGAATTTCAGCATTGGTTTCTGCAGAATTTAAATTAAAAAAGATGCTTGACATTCTATCCAATTTTTCTCCGCCAAATTCTAAAGCTTCAAGGGTGTTTTCAACTGTTGGTAAAGCATCGTTGTTTGTAATAGCATCAATTTCATCTTTCGCCAGTTTAATTCCTTCAATAAATGCAGGCTTAAAATGATGATTTTTTATTTTTGAAAATGGCGCCGTCGTAAATGACGTTTTAAATGTTTCTAACAAAGGGTTTTTCATAGTTAAAATTTGAAATACATATTAAAACTTCTGCAAAAATGAGGGATGCAGAAGTTTATTTAATGAAAAAAGCAAGGTGAATTACAAGGTTTTTTTATAGTCTGCATTTACTTTTAACACCTTTTGTTTCAAGTTTTCCTTAAACGCAATAACTATATTTTGAATATTTTTATTTGAGCATCCTAAAATTTGAGCTGCTAAAATACCAGCATTTTTGGCACCATCTAAAGCAACAGTTGCTACAGGGATACCACCAGGCATTTGGAGAATTGATAAAATAGAATCCCAGCCATCAATAGAATTTTTTGATTTTACAGGAACGCCAATTACCGGAAGCGGTGTTAAAGCAGCCACTACACCTGGTAAATGCGCTGCGCCTCCCGCACCGGCAATAATTACTGAAAAACCATTAAGATGCGCATTTTTGGCATAAGCAAAAAGTTCTTCTGGCGCTCTATGTGCCGATAAAATATCTACCTCGGTTTCAATTTCAAAACTTTTTAAAATATCTATGGCTTGTTGCATAATTGGAAGGTCTGAATTGCTTCCCATAATAATTCCTACTTTCATAATTTATTTGGTATTAATTAAACGTTTTTGTTAATTTTTGAACTCATTTTAAAGATCAATTTAAAATTTGCAGACCAATACACTTTCACATAAGTTCTATTGTACAAAAATACCAAATAAATTTTAAAATAAGGATGAAGCCAAAAGAAGTGTTTTTAAATTTAGCTTAACAATTTAAATGGCAAAAAAATTAAAAATTGCTGATATTTAAAGTGGAGCTACTTGTAATAAGTACTTTGTATTCTCTTGCAAAATGAATATTTCCAGCCGTTTGAGGTGAGCCATCTATAATGCTGTATTCACTGTTGTCACAAGCGCATTTCAATCTTAAACTTCCGTCAAAGGTCATTGGAGCTGTACAATCATTATTGGGACATGCCCTGTCAAATGCTTTGTATGGTGGATTTCCAATGCCTGTATTTTGTATTACAATGCCTTTGATGCCACCATTTGTATATGCCCAGCCGCTTGGTGTTTGGAGGTCAATATATTGGGGTAAATTTAGATTGATTGTTTCATCAACAAAAACATCTGGCAAAACATCATTGGTATCATTCTTTTCACAAGAAAAAAATACAGCAAGGACTAACAATAAAAACAGTTTATGCATAGTTATAACATCAAGTTTGTTGGTAAACGATTGCAATTTACAAATATTTTGTACATTTGTGTTAAATCTCATTCTGGGTTTCCGGTTTTGAGATTTTTGTATTTATTAAAAAGTAAGTTATGAGTAATATTTCGTATTATACCCAAGAAGGGTTGAAAAAATTAAAGGACGAGTTGGATTTTTTGGAACGGGTTGAACGTACAAGGATAAGTAATGATATTGCTGAAGCAAGAGATAAAGGTGACTTAAGTGAAAATGCTGAATACCATGCTGCCAAAGAAGAGCAATCGATGTTGGAATTGAAAATTGCCAAATTGAAAGAAGTGGTTTCCAATGCAAGAATTATTGATGAATCTTTATTGGATACATCGAAAGTATTGATTCATTCAACTGTCAAATTAAAGAATACAGTTACAAAAATGGAATTTAAATACACCTTGGTAGCCGATTCTGAAACAAATCTTAAAGAAGGAAAACTGGCGGTAAATTCACCTATTGGTAAAGGATTGCTGGGTAAAAAAGTAGGCGATATTACTGAAATTACGGTGCCTAGCGGCGTGATGGAATTTGAAATATTGGAAATTACCAGAGGATAATTTTTTTTGAAATAATAATGTAAACCCTTTTCAGTTTGTAAATTGGAAAGGGTTTATTAATTTTGGGTAAAAATAAAACCATGAGCACACTATTCACAAAAATAATTAACGGCGATATTCCATCTTATAAAGTTGCCGAAAACGATGATTTTTATGCTTTTTTGGATGTTAACCCAAATGCAAAAGGCCATACACTGGTGGTTCCAAAAAAAGAAGTGAACAAGCTTTTTGAACTGGATGAAGAAACCTACAACGGCTTAATGAGTTTTTCGAGAAGAATTGCCATTGCATTAGAAAAAACAATCCCATGCAACCGCATTGGAATGGCTGTTATCGGATTGGAAGTACCTCATGTTCATGTACATTTAATTCCTTTAGAAAAGATGCAGGATATTCAGTTTATGCATAAAGTAAAATTGCAGCCTGCGGAATTTGAAGCAATTGCCAAATCGATTTCAGCCAATTTATAAAATTATTTTTTCAGCATAATAGAAAAAGTGGTTCCCTTTCCTATTTCTGATTTTAAAACGGCAATTTTACCATTATGGTAATCTTCAATAATTCGTTTTGCAAGTGACAATCCCAATCCCCAGCCACGTTTTTTAGTGGTGAAACCGGGAGTGAAAATTTCGTGCTGCAAATGTTTTGGGATTCCTTTTCCGGTGTCGGCAATGGTGATGGTTACGTTCTTTTCATTTTCAGTAATTGCCAAGGCTATTTTTCCTTTTCCTTCCATAGCGTCAATGGCGTTTTTTACCAAATTTTCGATAACCCAGCTATACAACTGAAGATTTATCTTGGCATAAATTTCTTTTTTTGAGGAGTCAAATTTAAAAATAACCTGTTTTGAACTTCTTAATTTAAGATAATCAAACGAAGCGCTGGTTGCTTCAACCACATTTTGTTCTTTCAATTCAGGAATAGAACCAATTTTTGAAAATCGTTCTGCAATAGTGTTTAACCTATGCACATCGTTTTCAATTTCTTTTATGGTGTTTTCATTGGTGTTTTCTAATCTTAAAATTTCAATCCAACCCAACAGCGATGATAATGGCGTACCAATTTGATGGGCGGTTTCTTTGGCCATTCCAGTCCATAGTTTGTTTTGTTCAGCCACTTTACTGGATTTGAAAAACAAATAAATAACGCTGGCAAATAAAAATAATATAAGAATTAAAGCAATGGGATAATACTTTAGTTTGGTCAACAAATCCGAATCGCGGTAATAAATGTATTGCTTTAGGCTTTCCCCCTTATAACTAACATTTATAGGTTTGTTTTGGCTTTTCATTATAAAAAGCTGATTCGCCAAATAGTTTTGTTTTTCTACTTTAACAGAATCTAAATTTGCCCATTCTGTGATACTGTCTTTTTCGTTGGTAATAATCATTGGAATATTGTGGTTGTTGCCAATAATTTTAGCTTCAAGCGAAATATCGGTATTTAAACTGGCGCTACTGAAGCGTTCATAAGCTTTTGCCAAAATTTCCATTTTGGCTCTTTCTTCGTGTTTAAATTTTTGAAAAAAATCATAAGTATTCCAAAGAATAAGTGCAACAATGATAAATGAAGACAAGATTACTGTCCAACGAATTATCTGAGTATTCTTTTGTGAAGCCATATTCAAATATAAAGTATAAGTTACTATAACTTAAAAATAAATTCTATATTATTTTAGCGTTGAAATATTTATATTTGTTAAAAATGAAACGAGCATAACAAATTGTGATATACCAAGGAATGATTAATGGCGAACAGCATCTGTTCCCGTTAAAAAATAAAATTTAAACAGATGAAATAAATGCTAAGTATAGACCCAAAAGACATCTCAACAGTAAAGTTACAGGAATATTTACAAAGTGCCATAGCGCCACGTCCAATTGCTTTTGCAAGTACGCTTGATGTTCATGGAAACCCAAATTTATCACCTTTTAGTTTTTTTAATATTTTTAGCGCAAATCCACCCATTTTAATATTTTCACCTGCGCGACGGGTGAGGGGAAATACCACAAAACATACTTTAGAAAATGCCAAAGTGACCAAAGAAGTGGTTATTAATGTCGTAAATTATGATATTGTTCATCAAATGTCATTGGCGAGCAGTGAATATCCGGAAGGCGTCAATGAGTTTTTAAAGGCAGGTTTTACCATGCTTTCTTCTGAAAAAGTAAAACCTTTCAGGGTTGGTGAGTCACCCATACAATTTGAGTGCAAGGTTAAAGAAATCGTGGAACTTGGCAATGAAGGCGGAGCAGGAAATTTAATCATTTGTGAAGTGGTGAAATTGCATATAAAAAATGAATATTTAGATGAAGACGGCGTCATTGATCAATACAAATTAGATTTGGTGGCGAGAGCCGGTGGCAGCAAGTATTCCCGAGCAAGAGAAGGTTTTTTTGAAATACCCAAACCATTGTCAACGCTGGGTATTGGCGTTGATGCCATTCCTTCTGAAATAAGGAACAGCGTCATATTAACAGGAAACGATTTGGGAATGTTGGCCAATGTGGAAGTGATTCCTTCTAATGCGGATGTTGATAAGTTTGCTAAAGAACATTTGGAATATATTGGAATTAATACAGTGAAAAAACATACATTTGCGAAAGCACTTTTAGAAAAAAACGAAGTGTTAAGTGCTTGGAAAGTACTTTTAATGAAACGAGCATAACAAATTTTGATATACAAAAGAATGATTAATGGCGAACAGCATCTGTTGCCGCTAAAAAATAGAATTTAAACAGATGAAATAATTTTAAATATGGAAATTACAGGAAAAATTAAAAAAATCGATGAACCTAAAACCTTCGGGGCAAGCGGTTTCAGAAAAAGAGAAATGGTAATAACAACAAATGAACAATATCCACAAATGTTGATGGTTGAATTTGTGCAAGATAAATGTGATTTATTAAATAATTATCAAGTTGGTCAG
>JAGXIN010000161.1 GCA_024635575.1 Flavobacteriia bacterium | reverse complement strand
CTTTAAAAAATTGATTGCATTTAAATCCTTTATGAAAGCTTTACGATACTTAAATAAATACTTTTTAAAATATAAATACCGACTGTTAATAGGAATAATTATTACAATTTGTTCTAAATTTTTAGCGTTGCAGGTTCCTCAACTTATTAGAGAATCCGTAAATGTCGCTGAAGATTACAGAAACGGGATTGTTACCGATTTAGTCGTGGTAAAATCGGAATTGTTAGATAATATTCTTCTAATTGTTGCCGCGGCTTTGCTGTCAGGCTTTTTCACCTTTTTAATGCGACAAACCATTATTGTCATGTCTCGGTTAATTGAATTTGATTTAAAAAATGAAATTTATCAGCAGTACCAGCACTTGTCCTTAAATTTCTACAAAAAAAACAGAACCGGTGATTTAATGAATCGCATTAGTGAAGATGTAAGCAAAGTGCGCATGTACTCCGGACCTGCCATTATGTATACCATAAATATGCTGGTGTTGTTTTCTGTGGCCATTATTAAAATGTATAATATTGATCCCACTTTAGCCAACTATACGCTATTGCCATTGCCTATCTTATCAATTTCAATCTATTATTTAAGCAGGGTCATAAATAAACGCAGCACTATTGTGCAGCAATATTTATCAAAATTGACCGCAAGTGCCCAGGAAACTTTTTCAGGAATAAGTATCCTAAAATCATATGGTGTTGAAAAAAAGACCATGGCCGAATTTGAGGGCTTGTCTAATACTGCCAAAGAAAAAAACATCAGTTTATTTAAAGTCCAGGCATTGTTTTTTCCTTCCATGATTTTGCTGATTGGATTGAGTAATATCCTTGTTATTTATGTTGGTGGATTGCGCTATATTCAAGGCACCATTTCTTTAGGTGTAATTGCTGAGTTTATTATGTATATAAATATGCTAACGTGGCCGGTTGCCGTTGTGGGCTGGGTAACTTCCATCATTCAGGAAGCCGAAGCATCCCAAAAAAGAATCAACGAATTTTTAAAACAAGAATCGGAAATTAAAAATAATGCTATTGCTCCATCAAAAATTGAAGGCAGCATTGAATTTAAAGATGTGTCATTCACCTATGACGATACCAACATTACCGCGCTTCAACATATCAATTTTAAACTTGAAGAAGGAAAAACACTGGGAATTTTAGGAAATACCGGTTCTGGAAAAACAACGCTTATCAGTTTAATTGCCCGTTTGTATGATGTAAAATCGGGTGAAATTTTAATTGACGGACAGCCAATTGAGCAACTCAATTTAGGTGATTTGCGTCAAAGTATCGGTTTTGTTCCGCAAGAGGCTTTTCTGTTTTCTGACACCATTAAAAACAATATAAAATTTGGTGATGAAAGTGCCTCCGACGATAAAATTGAACAAGCCGCCAAAGATGCCTACATCCATCACAATATTATTGAGTTTAACGAAGGCTACAACACTTTTGTGGGTGAACGAGGCGTTACCTTATCGGGAGGTCAAAAACAGCGTGTTTCCATAGCTCGGGCACTTATTAAAGAACCTGAAATTTTAATTCTTGACGATTGTTTATCTGCAGTTGACACAGAGACAGAAGAAATTATCCTGAATAACTTATTTAAAGTAAGTCAGGATAAAACCACCATCATTGTTAGCCATAGAATTTCATCGGTGAAAAATGCAGATATCATTCTGGTATTGGAAAAAGGAAAAATAATTCAACAAGGCGCGCATAATGAGCTAATTAAAATAAATGGTTATTATAAAGAGCTATATGAACAGCAACTTTTGGAAAAAGATATTTGAAAATAGTGGAATAAGTCAAATTATTTTATAGATTTGTGTCAAAATCTAATAGAAAGATTAATTAAAATAGAGGGTTAAATATGAATGACAATGAACATTTAGAACAAGAAGAGATATTCTCTCAAGTTCTTAGAGCAGGAAGAAGAACTTACTTTTTTGACGTAAGAGCAACAAAAGCTGAAGATTATTACTTGACTATTACTGAAAGTAAAAAATTCACACATGACGATGGATCTTTCCATTACAAAAAGCATAAAATTTATTTATACAAAGAAGACTTTGTTGAATTTAGTGATATGCTTAAAGAAGCTACTAGTTATATTTTAAATGAAAAAGGTGAAGAAGTTATTTCAGAACGTCACCAAAAAGATTTTAAAAGACCTTCAGAGGGAACTGAGGACAACGAGGAAACAGTCTCAGGAACTGGAAGTTTTACTGATGTAAATTTTGAAGATATATAATAAATAACTTCAACCAAATAAAAAACACTTCAATTGAAGTGTTTTTTTATGCCAAAAAAAGCTGATGATTCAATCATCAGCTTTTTTTTATTTTTATTAAGCAAGTACTTGTTGAACTTTATCTGCAGCTTCCTGAAATTCAGTGGCTGAAATTAAATCCAGTCCGCTGTTGTCTAAAAGCTCTTGTGCTTCTTTTGCATTGGTACCTTGTAAACGAACAATAATAGGAACGTTAATGGCATCTCCCATATTTTTATAAGCATCAATTACACCTTGTGCCACACGGTCGCAACGCACAATTCCACCAAAAATATTGACCAAAATAGCTTTTACATTTGAATCTTTTAAAATAATTCTGAATGCAGTTTCAACACGTTTGGCATCTGCCGTTCCCCCAACATCCAAAAAGTTTGCAGGTTCTCCTCCAGATTGTTTAATTAAATCCATCGTGCTCATCGCCAATCCTGCTCCATTCACCATACAGCCCACATTTCCATCTAAATCAACATAATTTAAACCGGCAGCGTTGGCTTCAACTTCAATAGGATTTTCTTCACGTAAATCTCTCAGAACCGCTAAATCTTTATGACGAAATAACGCATTGTCATCCAAAACAACTTTTGAATCCACCGCTAAAATTTTGTCATCAGAAGTTTTTAATACCGGATTGATTTCAAATAAAGAGGCATCAGAATTTACAAATGCCGAATATAATGAAGTTACAAACTTGATCATTTCTTTCAATGCATTCCCGGACAGCCCTAAATTAAAGGCAATTTTACGTGCCTGAAAAGGCTGCAATCCCAATAAAGGATGCATTTCTTCCGTAAAAATTAAATGAGGTGTTTTATCCGCAACAGTTTCAATATCCATTCCGCCTTCGGTAGAATACATAATCATATTTTTACCTGTAGCCCTGTTTAATAAGACCGACATGTAGTACTCTTCAGGTTCATGTTCTCCCGGATAATATACATCTTCAGCAATTAAAACCTGATGAACTTTTTTTCCTTGAGGTGGCGTTTGAGGTGTTACCAACATCATTCCTATAATACTTTCAGAAATTGATTCAACATCTTTCAAACTTTTAGCCAATTTAACGCCGCCGCCTTTGCCGCGTCCGCCCGCAAGAATTTGCGCTTTAACAACCCACCAGTCTGTTCCGGTTTCAACCGCCAATTGTTTTGCTGCGTCCACCGCTTTTAAATGGTTATCTGCAACAATGCCGCGTTGTATTCTTACTCCAAAACTACTCAGTAATTCTTTTCCTTGATATTCGTGTAAATTCATTAGGATAATGGTTTTTGTAAATATCAACAAATGTACTAATCCTAACTTAAAAATTTATGTGTATTTAAAAAAAGTTTTATATCGTGTAACAATGTGTATTTTTGTACGTCTATGTATTGTTAATATATTTAAGTTGGTTTGATTCACATCTTAAATATTTTTTACCGAGAACTAAACCCATTTACCAAGTTATAATGAAAATATTGCCATTCCTAATTTGTTTATTTTTTTTCTCTCTCACCTATTCCCAAGTAAAAATTAAATCGGTTAAGGCCCTGCGAATTGACAAAAAGCCTTCAATTGACGGCGTTTTAGACGAAGATTTTTGGAAAAATGCCGAACCTGCACAAAACTTTCAAATGTTTAGGCCAGGAGATGGTGGCAACGAAAGGGAAAATATGAAAACAGTCGTGAAAATTGCCTATGACAATGAAGCCATTTATTTTGGTGCCACAATGTATGACAGCAATCCAAATGCCATTCCTATGCAGTTTGGCGGCAGAGATCAAATTGGACAAGTAGACTTTTTTTTAATTACCATCAACCCGAATAACGATGGGCAAAATGATACAGAATTCATAGTGACGAGCTCCGGCGGACAAGCCGATGCCAAAATTTCTTCTGAAGGGGAAGATTTTAGCTGGAATGCCGTTTGGGTAAGTGATGTTAAAATTAACAGCGACAGTTGGGTCGCAGAAATTAAAATCCCTTATTCCGCCTTGCGATTCAGCAATTCAAGCGAGCAAATCTGGGGCGTTAATTTTCATAGAAAGATAAATAACCTAAATGAGCAATATTCGTGGAATTACGTCGATAAAAAAGTTGGATTATTCACGCAATATTCAGGATTAATTACCGGTATAAAAAACATCAAGCCTCCTACCCGACTCAGTTTTTATCCCTATGCTTTTGCTTCAGTGAATTCTTATGATGGAGATTCTGAAACGAATTATAGCGTTGGAATGGATTTAAAATACGGCATTAACGAAAGTTTTACGTTGGATGCCACATTGATTCCAGATTTCGGACAAACGGCTTTTGACGATCAGACCCTGAATTTAGGTCCTTTTGAACAGCAATACTCAGAAAAACGTTCCTTTTTTACTGAAGGCACAGAACTTTTTAACAAAGGCTATTTATTTTATTCCAGAAGAATTGGAAACAAGCCTGTAGGTTATTTGACAGAAAGCAATTTAAAAGAAAATGAAGAAATTGTTAACAATCCCGAAAAAGTCAATATGATAAATGCCCTAAAAGTTTCTGGAAGGACGAAAAAAGGATTGGGTATTGGGTTTTTCAATGCCATCACCGAAAAAACTTCCGCAGAAATTAAAAATACGTTGACCAATGAAACAAGACAAGTGGTTACCGAACCGCTTGCCAATTATAATGTGCTTGTTTTAGACCAGCAATTCAATAAAAATTCCTCCATAAGTTTTGTAAACACCAATGTTACGCGAAACGGCAGCTTTAGGGACGCCAATGTTTCTGCCTTCCTTTTTGATGTTTTAGATAAAACAAACAGGTACAAAGCAACGGGAGATTTTAAAATAAGCAATATTAAGGAAACTGGCGAAAATAAATCTGGTTATTCGGGCATGCTCGAATTTGCAAAAATTTCTGGCAATTATCAATATGAATTTGGTCATTCACGCAGCAATGATACTTATGACATTAACGATCTGGGTTATCAGAACAGAAATAACTTGGCTGTTTACTGGGCTGAAACATCCTACAGAATTTTTGAACCAACAAAAACCTTTGACGATTATAATATTTCATTATCGAGCAATTTTAATTACCAAAATGACACAAACCAATTCGCGGAAAACAATTTCGAGCTTGATTTTTTCTTTATGACCAAAACCCGATTTGCTTTTGGCGGAGAAGTAAATACCAACATAGGGGAACAATACGATTTTTATTCGCCTCGTGTTGCAGGAAGATTTTTTAAACAAAATCCCGTATATGCGATAAATGGCTGGATTTCTACAGATTACCGTAAAAAGTTTGCGATTGACGTAAGAAGCACTTATGCCAAAAGATATGGTTTCGAAAATGATTTATTGGAACTGTCCATTTCGCCACGTTATCGCTTTACCGATAAATTTTCAGTCATTTATAAGTTGAATTTTTCCAAACTAATTAATGATAAAGGATGGGTCACCAATTTAGATAATGGTGACATTATTTTTGGAAACAGAGACATAAAAGAAGTGACCAACACGTTAACGGGCAATATAACTTTCAACACAAAATCAACATTGGGACTGTCATTCAGGCATTATTGGTCGCCGGTTACCTACGACACCAATTTTTTTGAACTGAACAATGAAGGCACTTTAAATAACAGTTCTTACCAAGAAAATCACGATATCAATTACAACATCTGGAACTTGGATTTAAGTTATTCGTGGGAATTTGCCCCAGGCAGCCAGTTGGTGGTTTTATACAGAAATTCTATTTTTAATGAAGATAAGCTGGCAAATTTAAATTTCAAAAAAAACTTGGATAATCTGTTTACAGAACCTATCAATAATAATTTTTCGGTTAAATTTATCTATTAT
>JAGXIN010000160.1 GCA_024635575.1 Flavobacteriia bacterium | reverse complement strand
TTCTACAACAGGAGTAGGTGGATTAACACTTGGTGGTGGCGTTGGTCATTTATCAAGAAAATATGGATTGACTATAGATAATTTATTGGAAGCTGATATGGTTTTGGCTGATGGAAGTTTTGTAACTGTAAATGCCAAGCAAAACGCAGATTTATTTTGGGCCATTCGCGGTGGTGGAGGAAACTTCGGAATTGTCACCTCTTTTAAATTTCAGGCGCATCCGGTAAAAACTGTTTTTGGAGGTCCAACTTTATGGCCTATTGAAAAAACAGAAGAAATTATGAAATGGTATCATAAGTTTATAAATAATGCTCCAGATGAATTAAATGGATTTATTGCTACTATGGTTATTCCAGGAGCACCATTTCCCGAACATTTACACAACAAACAATTCTGTGGAATAGTGTGGTGTTATGTGGGTGATTTAGATAAAGCAGCTGAATTATTCAAACCAATATTAGAGATGAAGCCTTTATTTGAGCACGTTGGCGAAATGCCTTATCCTTCTATTCAGACATTATTTGACGGATTATTGCCTCCTGGATTGCAATGGTACTGGAGGGCGGACTTTTTTAATGAACTGGGACCTGAAGTTAGGGCGCAACATTTGAAATTTGGATCAAAAATTCCTACGCCGCTTTCTCAAATGCATTTATATCCAATAAGTGGTGCTGCCAGCAACGTTGGCAAAGATGAAACGCCATGGGCTTATCGTGATGCCAAATATGCCGGAGTAATTGTTGGCGTTTCTCCGAACCCTGAAGATTCAGATAAAATCACAAAGTGGTGTAAAGATTACTGGGAAGCATTGCATCCGTATTCTTCTGGGGGTGCATATTCAAATTTTATGATGGATGAAGGACAAGATCGGGTAAAGGCAAGTTACAAGCATAATTATGACCGCTTGACAAAAATTAAAATGAAATATGATCCTACTAATTTTTTTAGGGTGAATCAGAATATAAAACCTACAAATTAATTATCCAATATGAAAGAAGCAAAAAGCCCATTACATAAAATTGTAATGGGCTTTTATATTTATATGAAAACGATGTTTAAGCTAACATCGTAACAGGATTTTCAATAAATTGTTTTAATGTTTGCAAAAAGGCTGAACCGGTAGCTCCGTCAACTGTTCTGTGATCACAGGCCAACGTAATTTTCATGGTATTTCCCACCACAATTTCGCCATTTTTAACAACGGGTTTTTGAATAATTGCTCCAACGGACAAAATTGCCGAGTTTGGCTGATTGATAATTGAAGTAAATTCTGAAATTCCAAACATTCCCATGTTAGATACGGTAAAAGTACTTCCTTCCATTTCTGCAGGCGTTAATTTTTTTGATTTCGCCCTAGTTGCCATATCTTTTACTTCAGCACCTATTTGCGTCATTGTTTTTTGATCGGTAAAACGCACAACAGGCACAAGCAATCCGTCATCAACAGCAACAGCAACCCCAACATGTACATGATGGTTTATGCGAGTTCTGTCATCAAACCATTGAGAATTTACTTTTGGATGCTTTTTCAATGCCATGGCGCTTGCTTTAACCACGATATCATTGAAAGATACTTTAGTGTCTGGCAATTCATTGATCAATTTGCGCGATTCAATGGCGTTGTCCATATTGATCTCCAACATTAAGTAATAATGCGGAGCGGTAAATTTAGATTCGGCCAATCTGCGTGCAATGGTTTTGCGCATTTGGGAATTCGGTGTTTCTTCAAAACTTTCTGTTCCTGAAACAATTGGTGCAGAAACAGCAGATGATGAAGTAACAGCGGCCGGAACATAATTTTCAACATCAGATTTTACAATGCGTCCGCCATCTCCGGTTCCGGAAACATTATTCAGATTGATTCCTTTTTCTGAAGCTATTTTTTTAGCCAAAGGCGATGCAATGATTCTTCCCGAATCACTAGCTGAAACTGGAGCTTGTGCAGTTTCGATTACTTTTTCAGGTTCAGCAATCTCGACTGCATTTTCTGTAGCTTTTGGTGCTTTAGGAGCTTTTATTGTTTCTTCATCTTTGCTTTCGCTTTTTTCAGCAGCTTTAAATTCTTTTACGATGGCATCAATATCTTCACCTTCTTCACCTATAATGGCCAATAATGAATCTACAGGAGCACTTTCACCTTCTTTTAAACCGATGTATAAAAGTGTACCTTCATTAAAAGATTCGAATTCCATTGTCGCTTTATCAGTTTCAATTTCAGCTAAAATATCGCCTTCTGAAATTTTGTCACCAACTTTTTTTAACCACTGCGCTACAACTCCTTCAGTCATTGTATCACTTAAACGCGGCATTGTTATAATTTCTGCCATTTATCTATGTTTTAAAAAAGGATAATCTTTTTGTTCGTAAACTATATCATATAATAATTGCTTGTCCGGATATGGAGATTCTTCAGCAAATTGGACACATTCTTCCACTTTATCTTTTACTGCCTGGTCCCAAGCTTTAATTTCTTTATCCGTAGCGTATTTTTTCTCTTTTATGATTGACAATACCTGTGTTATCGGATCTATTTTACGATACTCGTCTACTTCATCTTTCGTTCTGTATTTTTGTGCATCACTCATTGAATGACCTCTGTAACGATACGTTTTTATGTCGAGCAACGTTGGGCCGTCACCTCGTCTGGCGCGCTCAATAGCTTCTTCCATGGCTTCAGCAACTTTAACCGGATTCATTCCGTCTACAGGTCCACAAGGCATTTCATAACCCAAACCAAGCTTCCAAATATCTTCATGATTAGAAGTTCGGCTAACGGAAGTTCCCATGGCATAACCGTTGTTTTCACAAATAAAAACTACTGGAAGTTTCCAGTTTATGGCCATATTAAAAGTTTCGTGTAAAGAACCTTGTCTGGCAGCGCCATCACCAAAATAAGTTAAGGTAACGCCATCTCTGCCAAAATATTTATCGGCAAAAGCCAAACCTGCTCCTAAAGGTATTTGTCCACCCACAATTCCGTGACCGCCATAAAAATTATGTTCCGGCGAAAATATGTGCATAGAACCACCCATACCACGGGAAGTTCCGGTATCTTTCCCCATTAATTCAGCCATAATTCTTTTAGGATCAACGCCTAATCCGATGGGCTGAACATGATTTCTATAAGCCGTAATCATTTTGTCATTTTTTTTCATGGCGTGCAAAGCGCCTGCCAAAACAGCTTCTTGTCCATTGTATAAATGCAGAAAACCTCTTACTTTTTGTTGTATATAAAGCGCTGCCAATTTATCTTCGAATTTTCTCCAAAAGAACATATCTTTATACCAGTTGATGTAGGTTTCTTTAGTTATTTTTTTCATTTATAAAAAATATAAGTTAAGGTCGAACTGCAAAAATACTATTTTGCAGTTTAGTAATTAAGTAAACCGCTATTTTTTTTACTATAATGTTTTCGTTAAATAAGGTAGAATTACAGAAAATTTATGGAATTCATATTAATTTTATGCTAAAATGATATAAAAAATTGTTAATGCAATAAAAAAAGCGATTAAGACAATATATCCGAAATATATCCGTTATATTTACTTGCAGTTAAAAAATGATACTACAGTTGTGGGGACGACGATTTCTTTTATTTATTTTAACTGCCAATTTTCTAATATAATATATTAAAAAATAACAATAATATACTACAGTTGTGGGGACTACAAATATTATTAATTTAATAGATTAATTAGAAATAAAAAGTCTCGAGATTTCTCGAGACTTTTTAATGATATACCTTTATGAATCCTATTTTACTCCTTCATATAATCTTCAATAGGACTGCAAGAACATATTAAATTTCTATCACCAAAAGCGTCATCAACCCGTCTGACAGAAGGCCAAAACTTATTTTCTTTTAAATAGGGTAATGGAAATGCCGCTTGCTGGCGAGAGTATGGATAAATCCATTCATCGGCGGTTAGCATTTCTTGAGTATGTGGTGAGTTTTTTAGTGCTGAATTAGTGTCTCCACTTTCCATAGCGTCTATTTCTCCTTTTATACCAATCAGAGCATCACAAAAACGATCTAACTCAGCTTTGTTTTCACTTTCTGTAGGTTCAATCATTAAAGTTCCGGCAACAGGGAATGAAACAGTAGGTGCGTGGTATCCATAATCCATTAATCGCTTGGCAACATCAGTTACCTCAACACCTTTAGCTTTGAACTCTCTAAAGTCAACAATCATTTCATGAGCGGCAAAGCCGTTTTCACCTGCATATAGAATTTTATAATGTTTTTCTAAACGAGCTTTAATATAATTGGCATTTAATATTGCATTAATAGTTGCTAATTTTAAACCATTAGTACCTAACATTTTAATGTAACCATATGAAATTAGTAATACTAAAGCAGATCCCCATGGAGCTGATGAAACCGCAGTTATTGGAGTTTCTCCACCAGTTGGAATTATTGGATTAGATGGTAAAAATGGCGCTAAATGTTCAGCAACACAAATTGGACCAACACCAGGCCCGCCCCCACCATGTGGAATTGCAAATGTTTTATGTAAATTTAAGTGACAAACATCTGCTCCGATAGTAGCAGGATTGGTTAAACCTACTTGCGCATTCATATTTGCACCGTCCATATAAACTTGTCCGCCACGTTCGTGAATTATCTCTGTGATTTCTTTAATGGTGCTTTCAAATACACCATGAGTTGAAGGATAAGTGACCATTAAAGCTGCCAAATCATCTTTATATAATTCTGCTTTTTCACGTAAATCATCAAGGTCAATATTGCCTTTTTCGGTAGATTTTGTAACAATTACCTTCATTCCTGCCATGACTGCTGAAGCAGGATTTGTTCCGTGAGCAGATGAAGGAATCAAACAAATGTTTCTGTGATCGTTTCCTTTTGATTCGTGATAGGCTTTAATAACCATCAATCCTGCATATTCACCTTGGGCTCCTGAATTTGGTTGCAATGAAGTGGCGTAAAAACCGGTGATTTCATTTAAGGCAGCCTCTAATCCAACAAATATTTCTTGATAGCCTTGCGCTTGTTCTAATGGTACGAATGGATGCATATTTCCCCAACTTGGCGAACTTATTGGGAACATTTCAGAAGCAGCATTTAATTTCATAGTACAAGAGCCCAATGAAATCATAGAATGTGTTAATGAAATATCCTTTCTTTCCAATTTTTTAATAAAACGCATCATTTCGGTTTCTGAATGGTAATTTTCAAAAACTTCATTTTCCATAAAGGAAGAAGTTCTTTTAAATTTTGAAGGAATGCTATTTTCGGAAATTGAATTTAGAACTACTGGTTTTTTACCTTCTGCTTCAGCTAAAATAGCAAGTATTTCATTGATGTCTTCTAAATGGGTTGTTTCATTAACAGAAATGCTCACTAAATTTTTCGATGGATAATAGAAATTTATTTCATTTTTTTCTGAAATTTCTTTAACCTTGGCGGCATTTGAAACTTCAATAAGCAACGTATCAAAATAAGTACTGTTTAATTGTTTTAAACCTAGATCTTTTAAACCTTTATTTAAGCTAGATGCCAAGTTTTGAATATTTGTTGCAATATATTTTATGCCTTTTGGCCCGTGGTAAACACCATACATACCTGCCATAACAGCCAATAAAACTTGGGCTGTACAAATATTGGAAGTTGCTTTTTCGCGTTTTATATGTTGTTCTCTGGTTTGTAAAGCCATACGCAAAGCACGGTTTCCATTTTTATCAACTGAAACGCCAATTATTCTCCCTGGTAAAGCGCGTTTATATGCGTCTTTTGTTGCAAAATAACCAGCATGCGGACCACCATAACCCATTGGTATCCCAAATCGTTGCGTAGTTCCAACTACCACATCGGCACCCCATTCGCCTGGAGGCGTTAAAATTGACAAACTCAACAAGTCTGCAGCCACTGCTATTTTAGCATCAACAGCTTTCGCTTTTTCAATAAACGAAGTGTAATCATATATTTGACCGCTTTTTCCCGGATATTGAATAAGTGCCCCAAATATATCATTGGTAAATTCAAAATTTTCGTGATTTCCAATTACAAGTTCCATACCTAATGGTATAGATCGGGTTTTTAAAACATCAATAGTTTGCGGCAAAACCTCATTGGAAACAAAGAATTTTGAGGCATCTGCACCAACCTGTTTACGCGATCTTGAATTAAACAGCATTAACATGGCTTCTGCAGCTGCAGTGCCTTCATCCAATAATGACGCATTCGCTATTTCTAATCCTGTTAAATCGCTTATCATAGTTTGGTAAGTGATCAAAGCTTCTAGCCTGCCTTGTGAAATTTCAGCCTGATAAGGTGTGTACGAAGTGTACCATCCCGGGTTCTCTAAAATATTTCGTTGTATTACTCCCGGTAAAATTGTTGGATGATATCCTAAGCCGATATAATTTTTAAATAATTTGTTTTTGTTGGCAAGTTTTTGAATGTGTGATAAATACTCAAACTCACTCATCGCTTTTGGTAAATTCAATTCATGAGCCAATCGAATATCTGTTGGTATTGTTTTG
>JAGXIN010000159.1 GCA_024635575.1 Flavobacteriia bacterium | reverse complement strand
TGGAAAACAATATAACTTCAGAAAAAGAAGGAACAGTAAGTGCCATTCACGTTAAAATAGGACAGCAGGTATTGCAAAGTGAATTAATCATAGAATTGGCTTAAAAATTTCACAGTTAATGGTTCGTAAATTATAGAGACTTCATAATTAAACGTACCCTCTTAACTTGTAAAAAACAAAAAGAATGAAGAAAATATTATTAATATTTGGCGTCCTGTCACTTTTGATTTTCATCAGACCAGCCCTTGGACTCAATACTGCCCAAAACAATACTGAGTCAACCACGACAATTGAACAAACTGATGAGACAACAAATCAGCGTTTTATTGATGAAGCCATCGGCGGCATCAAACAATTTTACAATTATACTGGTTTTGCGAATGCCACCAGCGGAAATTTACTGATGATTTTAATTGGAATCATATTTATTTATCTGGGCATTAAATTTGATTATGAACCACTGTTACTAATACCTATTGGCGCCGGTGTAATTATTGGAAACATTCCATTTGTTGCCGGAAATCAAACAGGTATTTATGAAACAGGATCGGTTTTAAATTATCTATATTTTGGTGTGGTGAAAGGTGTTTATCCGCCATTAATTTTTTTAGGCATTGGTGCTATGACGGATTTTTCGTCGTTGATCGCCAATCCAAAATTAATGCTTTTAGGGGCTGCCGCACAAATTGGAGTGTTCGCAACATTTTTAGGAGCACTTTATCTTGGGTTTAACCTCCCGGAAGCCGGTGCAATTGGTATCATTGGCGGTGCAGATGGACCGACAGCTATTTTCCTTTCATCAAAATTGGCAAATGGCATAAACGTATTGGCAGATGGTACAACTGTGAAAAATTTGATTGGTCCAATCGCTATCGCAGCGTATTCCTATATGGCTTTAGTGCCCGTTATACAACCACCATTAATGCGATTATTAATTTCCAAGGAAGACAGAAAAATTAGAATGAAGCCACCAAGAGCGGTTTCACAAAAAGAAAAAATGATATTCCCTATTGTGGCATTGATATTAACCACCTTTATTTCTCCAAGCGCTTTGCCATTATTGGGAATGCTTTTCTTCGGAAACTTGCTTAAAGAATCTGGGAGAACAGAAAGACTCGCAGATACAGCTCGCACGAAATTAATCGATATCGTTACGATTCTTTTAGGGGTAACGGTTGGCGCTTCAACCCAGGCAGATATTTTTATAACAAAAGATTCCATGATGATATTTGCGCTCGGCGCAATTTCATTTGTGATTGCAACCATGGGAGGATTGTTTTTTGCCAAATTCATGAATTTGTTTCTTAAAGGAGCAGATAAAATCAACCCGCTTATTGGTGCGGCAGGCGTTTCTGCAGTACCAGACAGTGCAAGAGTTGTACATGCAGAAGGATTAAAATCCGACCCTAACAATTACCTATTAATGCACGCTATGGCACCCAATGTTTCCGGTGTAATCGGGTCTGCAATTGCAGCGGGTATTATATTGAGTTTTTTAGGATAATTAAATCATTTATTGATGTATCTAAAATAATAACATATTTTAAATTTTTAAATAAAATGAAAATACCAAATATAATGACAGCCCAGGAAGCTGTTAAATTAATAAAATCAGGCGATAGAATCTTAATTCAAGGAGGATCTGCAACACCTCAAGCTTTGGTTAAAGCTATGGTTGACCGCGCTCCTGAATTAAAAGGCGTAGAAATTGTGCACCTTCACACTGAGGGAGAATGTGGGTATATTGCTCCAGAATTAAGAGAAAGTTTCCATACAAATGCCTTTTTTATAGGTGGAAATGTAAGAAAAATGGTTGGTGACACTGTTGATTATATTCCAATTTTCTTAAGCGATATTCCAAGTTTATTCCGTCAAGGATATATGAATTTAGATGTTGTTTTAGTTAACGTTTCACCTCCTGACAAACACGGATTCTGTTCATTGGGAGTTTCAGTTGACATTGTTATTGCTGCAGTTGAACAAGGAAAAACAGTAATTGCCCAGATAAATTCGCGTATGCCTAGAACATTTGGTGATGCCTTGGTTCATTTGAACCATTTTAATGCCTGTGTAATTATTGATGAAGAAATCCATGAAATGAAATTTGTTGCTCCTTCGGAAGAAGAAAAAGCAATTGGTAAAAATATTGCCGGAATAATTGATGATGGCGCAACCCTTCAAATGGGAATTGGAGGAATTCCAAATGCCGTGCTAACTTATCTTACAAATCACAAAGATTTAGGAGTTCATACTGAAATGTTTTCAGAAGGAATTGTTGATTTGGTAGAAAAGGGCATTATAAACGGCTCAAAGAAAAAATTAAATCCATATAAAATTATTTCTGGTTTTGCAATGGGCACAAGACGTTTATACGATTTTATGGATGATAATCCTGAAATTGAAATGTTGGATATTGCTTATGTAAATGACACCTCTATAATTCGTCAAAACCCTAAAGTAACTGCTATTAATTCGGCTATTGAAATTGACTTTACCGGTCAAGTTTGTGCCGACTCTATTGGTACAAGAATGTTTTCGGGTGTTGGTGGCCAAATGGATTTTATGCGTGGTGCGGCTTTATCCATGGGTGGTAAACCAATTATTGCAGTGACATCCACTACCCTAAAAGGTGTTTCAAAAATTGTTCCTATGTTAAAACAAGGAGCTGGCGTTGTGACAACGCGTGCTCATGCAAGATTTGTCGCAACAGAATACGGTGTTGCAGAACTATTTGGCAGAAACCTAAAGCAACGCGCACAATCGTTAAGAGATATTGCCCATCCAGACCATAGAGAAGAATTAGACAAAGCTATTTTTGAAAGATTCGGAAGTAGTTTAATGGTTAAATAATTTATATCACAATTAATATTACATATTATGAACGATAAAAATAAAACGCTTTTTACAGATTTCAGTCCTGTTACAAAACAAGAATGGATAGAAAAAGTGAACACTGATCTAAAAGGCGAGGACTTCAACCGTAAACTTGTTTGGAAAAACTTGAGCAATATTGACATTCAGCCCTTTTACAATCCCGAAGACAAACAAGCGTTTTTACAAAATACAGGTGAAAATTCTCAATCTTTAATTAACTATAGACACATCGACTGCCCTACGGAAGAAAGCGCCAACAATTTGGCATTAAAAGCGATTGAAGAAGGCATCAACGGCTTGCTTTTCGATATCAAAGAAAGCATTGTTGTATCTGAATTACTTGAAGGGATAAATCTAAATAAAATTGCAGTGGCCTTCATTTTAAGAGCGCATGAAATTGCGTTTGCCATTGATTTCTTTGATTTTGTTACGGCGCAAAAAATCGACCAAAAAAAACTTAAGGGCTATATTGATCTGGAGTTAATTCCTAATTATGTCACAAAAGGAATCATGAATCCCGGTCATTGCAATAAAGCCGCAGTAATTGCTGAATTGGCGTCAGTATTTCCAAATTTTAAAGCGATAACCATTTCAGGAACTCCCTTTTTAAATTCGGGCGCAAATCAGGTTCAGGAGGTTGCCTACACTTTAAATTCATTGGTTTGCTTCATAGAAAAATATTCAGACCGGAGCATTTCCATAGAAACAATTTTCAACAACCTGCATTTTCAATTGGCCATTGGTTCCGAATATTTTATTGAAATAGGAAAATTCAGGGCCTTCAACAGCTTGCTTCAGGAAATTGCAAAAAAATACGGCATTGGGGAGTTTTCACATGCACTCACTGGCAAAACTTCAATATGGAGCAAATCGGTGACCGATGCACATACCAATTTATTACGAGCCACCACAGAAGCGATGTCGGCTATTTTAGGAAATGTTGACGGTGTTTTAATCGATGCCTACGACAAAGAATTTAATAGGGAATCAGATTTTTCGAGCAGAATTGCCGGGAATATTTCCACAATCTTAAAAGAAGAATCCTACTTTGGCAAAGTTGCTAATCCGGTTGATGGTTGCTATTATATTGAACAAATCAGTTCAAAAATAGCTAACAAGGCCTTGGAACTTTTCAAAGAAATTGAAGCAAAAGGCGGATTTTATGAGGCCTTTGAAAGCGAATTGATACAACAATCAATTGCAAAAATCCGTTTTGAAAAAATAAAATTATTAAGTCAGCGAAGGTTGGCCATGGTTGGCATTAACAAGTATCCTAATTTAATGGAAAAAATCTCTTCAGAAATTCTTTCTGAAGGAGAAATGAATCCCGACCCAAAATTATTGAAACCAAGAAGGGCTTTCCTGGAAATAGAAGCCATAAAAAAAACAACGGAAGAACTGGTAGAAAAAACCAACAAACGTCCAATTGTTGAACTATCAAGTTTTGGTAATTTAACCATGCGGAAAGCGAGAGCTGCTTTTGCCTACGATTTTTTAGGTGTGAGCGGATTTGAAATCCTTCTGGAAAAAAGTTATGAAAGTGCTTTACGAGCTGCTAATGAAAGTGCAAAATCAACATCTCATGTGGTGGTTATTTGCAGTTCTGACCAAGATTATGATGAAAGTGCTTTGGCTTTCGTAAATGCTTTTAGAGCTTTAAACACCGATAAAGTGTTATTATTGGCTGGTGATCCAACAAATTTAAATGAATTAACTGAAGCTGGTTTAGATGGTTGTGTTCATATGAAATCAGACATTATCGCCACCATTTCAAGCATTCTGCGTAAAATTAAGAAAACCATTAAATCATTAGAAGTATGAGACCAGATTTTTCAGATTTAACATTAAATACCGCTGTAAAACAAAAATCAGCTTCTACGGAGAATCAGGAAATTTGGAATACTCCTGAAGGAATCCCCGTAAAAAAACATTTTACAAAAGAAGACTTAAAAGATGCTGAACATTTAAATTTTGTGGCTGGCTTACCTCCTTTCACAAGAGGGCCCTATAGTACCATGTATGTTATGCGCCCCTGGACAATTCGCCAATATGCAGGATTTTCTACGGCTGAAGAATCAAATGCGTTCTACAGAAGAAATTTAGCTGCCGGTCAAAAAGGATTGTCAGTTGCTTTTGATTTGGCCACACATCGAGGATATGATTCCGATCATCCTCGTGTAACCGGTGACGTTGGAAAAGCCGGAGTTGCCATTGATTCTATTTTGGATATGGAAATTTTATTCGACCAGATTCCGTTAGATAAAATGTCCGTTTCTATGACCATGAATGGTGCAGTTTTGCCAATTATGGCGTTTTACATTGCTGCTGCAAAAAAACAAGGTGTTTCTTTGGATCATTTAAGTGGAACCATTCAAAATGATATTTTGAAGGAATTTATGGTTAGAAACACCTACATCTATCCACCATTGCCTTCCATGAAAATTATAGGTGACATTTTTGAGTATACCACTAAAAATATGCCGAAATTTAATTCAATTTCCATCAGTGGTTATCATATGCAAGAAGCCGGAGCAACAGCTGACATTGAATTGGCATATACCCTAGCTGATGGCCTGGAGTACATTAGAACCGGATTGGCATCAGGATTAAAAATTGATGAATTTGCTCCCCGATTGTCATTTTTCTGGGCAGTAGGAATGAATCACTTTATGGAAATTGCAAAAATGCGTGCAGCACGTATGCTTTGGGCTAAAATCATAAAATCTTTCAATCCTAAAAATCCAAAATCGATGGCATTGCGTACGCATTGCCAAACTTCGGGGTGGAGTTTAAGTGAGCAAGATCCTTTTAATAACGTGGCTAGAACTTGCGTAGAAGCCATGGCTGCAGGTTTGGGAGGGACACAATCACTTCATACAAATGCCTTGGATGAAGCCATTGCTTTACCTACCGATTTTTCTGCAAGGATTGCCCGTAACACGCAAATTTTCATTCAGGAAGAAACTCAAATCACAAAAGCAGTTGATCCATGGGCAGGTTCTTATTATGTTGAATATCTTACAGAAGAAATTGCTAAAAAAGCCTGGAAACTGATTGAGGAAGTCGAAGAACTTGGCGGAATGGCAAAAGCTATTGAAACAGGTGTTCCTAAAATGCGTATCGAAGAAGCTTCAGCCCGAAAACAAGCGCGGTTAGATTCTGCTCAAGATATTTTGGTTGGTGTAAACAAATTCAAAACAAAAGAAAAATCTAATATTGAAATTCTTGAAGTGGATAATACAGCGGTAAGGGATTCTCAGATAGCGAGATTGAATAAGCTGAAAGCCGACCGAAATCAAACCATTGTTGATACTAACTTGGCTTCTTTATCCAAATGTGCAGAAACCGGACAAGGCAATTTATTAGAATTGGCGGTAGAGGCGGCCGAAAATTTTGCTACTTTAGGTGAAATTTCTGATGCTTTAGAAGTCCATTTTGGTCGTCATAAAGCGGATACCAAATTAATAAGCGGCGTGTATGGAAAAGAAGTGAAAAACGACAACACTTTTGCAAAGGCCCAAAAATTAGCTGACAAATTTGCTGAAATAGAAGGACGTCGTCCTCGGGTAATGATTGCCAAAATGGGGCAAGACGGACATGATAGAGGTGCCAAAGTAGTCGCCTCCAGTTTTGCTGATTTAGGATTTGATGTGGATATGGGATCTTTGTTCCAAACACCGGAAGAAGTTGCAAAACAAGCGGTTGAAAATGATGTTCACTTTGTGGGCGCTTCAAGTTTGGCCGCCGGACATAAAACATTGATTCCTCATCTGATTGAAGCATTAGAAAAATTAGGCAGACCTGATATCATGGTTTTTGCAGGTGGCGTAATTCCGGCACAAGATTATGACTATTTATTGGAAAGAAAAGTTGCCGCTATTTTTGGACCCGGCACTGTAATTTCCGAATCTGCAATTACAATTATGGAGATGTATTTAGAACAGGAATAAAATCATAAATATTGAATTAAAAAAACCTGTGATTTTTTATGATATCACAGGTTTTTTATAGCTTGTTTTGAAGTTGAAAATTAGAAGTCATACTTAACCTGCGTGCGGCAGGCAAGTTTATTTAGAAACTCATCCAACTTTTCATCTATTATTATCAGACCCTGAAATAAATTTAAATTGAACGATAGTAGCCTATTGAAACGATTTTTTAAATTCCTCAATAATTTTTTGTGCGGCTTTCATCGGTGATATTTTAGAAGATACAATATCATTTTCCAATAACTTTAACTGAGTTGCAATATTCTTTGAACCATAAAACATTTGTTTCAATTCTTCATTAATATTGTTGTACATCCATTGAATCTGCTGATAATTTCTATTTTTATAGAAATAGCCATTTTCTAAAACCAATTTTCTATATGAAACG
>JAGXIN010000041.1 GCA_024635575.1 Flavobacteriia bacterium | reverse complement strand
TTTCCGTTATGCTCATTTCATATGTAAATATTTATTGTTTTTTAAAGGTCATATGTAATTTGCATATTTTCATAGGTGATTGTATCGTGTTTCCGTTATGCTCATTTCATATGTAATTATTTATTGTTTTTTATAGGACATATGTAATGTGCATATTTTCATAGGTGATTGAATCGTGTTTGCGTTATGCCCATTTCATATGTAAATATTTATTGTTTTTTAAAGGTCATATGTAATTTGCATATTTTCATAGGTGATTGTATCGTGTTTCCGTTATGCTCATTTCCTATGTAAATATTTATTGTTTTTTAAAGGTCATATGTAATTTGCATATTTTCATAGGTGATTGAATCGTGTTTGCGTTATGCCCATTTCCTATGTAAATATTTATTGTGTTTTTACAAATCATTTGTAATTTGAATATTTTAATCAGTGTTTCCGTCTTGTTTTAGTTACGCTTATTTCGAAAAATTTCAATCTTTTTTAATTGCACTAATTAGTTGCTGCCATAAATGTTACAGTTATCTTTTTCATTGAAATTTTGTAAGATTAAGATTTACTTAAAATATCAATTAAAATTTAGTATTATGACAAATATCATTATCTTCGCAATTCGTATTTTTTACTATATAAATCTATAAAAATGAACAAACTTCTTTCACTAATTTATTCAACTCGCGTAACGGCAACTTTATTTTTAGTTTTTGCTATATCTATGGGAGTTGCAACATTTATCGAAAATGATTACGGTACTGAAACTGCAAAAGCTTTGGTTTACAATGCTTGGTGGTTTGAGGCAATTATGGTTTTTTTCGCTATAAACTTTTTTGGAAATATTTTTAAATACAAACTTTACAGAAAAGAAAAATTGGTAGTGCTGGTTTTTCACTTATCCTTTTTTTTAATACTGGTTGGTGCAGGAATAACGCGCTATATTAGTTTTGAAGGAATTATGCCCATTAAAGAAGGCGCCGTAAGCAATGTTTTTTTCTCAGAAAAAAGTTATATAAGCGTTGTTGTCAATGATGGAAATGAACAAAAAACACCCAAACATAAAGCTGTCTTATTATCAGCATTGGGAAACAATACCTACCGTTACAAAACAGATTTTAAAGGAACCGATGTTGACGTAAAATTAACAAACTACATTCCAAATGCCCAAGAAATTTTTGAAGCTGATGAAGCTGGCGAAGAATATATGAAACTTGTTGAATCTGGAGGTGGCGGACGTCATGACCATTATATTAAAAAAGGAACTACACAGGAAGTACATGGCGTTTTTGTTGGGTTTGATTCCCCAATGCCAAATAGCATTGATTTTATCACTTCAGAAAACGGTTTAAAGATTAAATCTGCAGCAGATGGCACTTTCTTTAGAATGGCTGATAAATTTGAAGGGATTATTGTTAAAGATTCCTTGCAGGATTTTTCACTTTTGGCTGTACATAGCCTTGCGGGATTGCAATTTGTAGTTCCTCAAAATCCGTTAAGAGGATCATATAAAACAATTTCCGGGCCAAAAGAACAAGAGGGTTTGGCGCAATTAGAATTTGACGTTACCGTTGGAGGCGAAACCAAACATATCAAATTAAAAGGAGGAAAATTTGCCATTCAGCCAGCAACTCAATTTTCTGTTGGAAACTTAAACTTCAGAATGAGTTATGGCGCTATGCAAATGCAATTGCCTTTTAGCATCAAACTGAACGATTTTCAACTGGACAATTATCCCGGTTCAAACAGCGCGATGTCTTTTGCAAGTGAGGTTACTGTTATATCACCTGAAGAAACTTTCGATTTTAGAATTTATATGAACAATATTTTAAATTATAAAGGTTACAAGTTCTTCCAGTCCAGTTATAATATCACGCCTGAATATGAAGAAACCCATTTATCGGTTAATCATGATTTTTGGGGCTCAACAATTACATACATTGGCTATTTCCTATTGTATGCAGGTTTGATTTTAATCCTATTTATGAAAAATACCAGATTTGATTTTCTCAGAAAAAGTTTGCAAAAAATTAGATATAAAAAATCAGCTGCAACCACAATTTTATTATTGCTAATTTCAACTTTTGCATTTTCGCAAGAGCACAACCATGGCATACCTGAAAAACTAATAGATTCTGTGTTAATAGCCAATACTATTGACGTAAACCACGCGGATAAATTTAGTAAGGTAGTTATACAAGATGCAGGCGGCAGAATGAAACCTGTACACACCTATGCATCAGAGTTGTTGCGAAAAGTAAGCAAATCAGATACTTACAAAGGACTTAATGCCACACAGGTATTTTTATCAATTCAAGAAAATCCAAGATTTTGGTTTCAAGTGCCAATAATTTATATTGAAAGCGGAAATACAAAATTAAGAGATCTTATCGGTATTCCTCACGACCAGAAATACGCTTCACTTGCTAACTTTTTTGATGAAAAAGGAAATTATAAAATTGCTGAAATTCAAAAAGAAGCTCAAAAAACCAATATCAAAAGCAAATTTGAAAAAGATGTGATTAATGTTGACAGAAGAGTGAATTTGTTATATTCTTCAATAACCGGCGATATTTTGAGGATTTTTCCAATTCCAAACGATCCAACAAATAAATGGATATCAAATAACAATTTAGAACAAGCCAATTTCAAAGGTCAGGATTCTGTAATTGTGCGTCAAATTTTGCCAGTTTATTTACAAACTTTGGCAGAAGCGCAAAAAACAAAAAATTATGCGCAATCTGATGAAATATTGGCAGGAATCATAAAATTTCAAAAAAAATACGGAAGTGCCGTTTATCCTTCAGATTATAAAATTAATGTAGAAATTGCATATAACAAATATGACGTATTTAAAAAATTATTTAGCTATTACATGTACATTGGAACGTTTATGTTCTTTTTGGTTATTTTCCAAATATTTAATACAAATAAAGTCCTTAATTTTTTAGTTAAAGCTTGTATTGCCATAATAATTGGATTGTTTATTATACATACCGGAGGTTTAATTGCACGTTGGATTGTTAGCGGGCACGCGCCATGGAGCAACGCTTATGAATCTATGATTTATGTGGGTTGGGCAACCATGTTATTCGGGTTGATCTTCGGAAGAAAATCTTCTATGACCATTGCCGCAACTGCATTTTTAACTGCATTTATATTGATGGTGGCGCATTGGAACTGGATGGATCCTGAAATTGCCAATTTACAGCCTGTGCTTAATTCTTATTGGTTAATGATTCACGTAGCCATAATTGTGGCGAGTTACGGTCCGTTCGCATTGGGTATGATTTTAGGTTTGATTGCTTTAATATTGATGGTTTTAACAACTAAGAATAATAAAGAAAAAGTTGGGTTAATGATTAAAGAAATGACCATTATAAATGAAATGTCATTGACTGTTGGTTTAATTATGCTAACCATAGGAAACTTTTTAGGCGGAATGTGGGCAAATGAGAGCTGGGGACGTTATTGGGGATGGGATCCAAAAGAAACTTGGGCATTAATTAGCATTATGATTTATGCTTTTGTGCTCCACCTTAGATTGGTTCCTGGTTTACGAAACCGATTCACGTTTAATATGTTTTCTGTAGCTGCTTTCGCCTCTATTTTAATGACCTATTTTGGCGTAAACTTTTACTTGTCAGGACTGCATTCATATGCGAGTGGTGATAAAGTAATCACACCAACTTTTGTTTATTATGCGATAGCTATTTTTGCGGTCATAAGTTTATTTGCTTATTTACAATTTAAAAAACATTATAAAAAATAATTAAAATCGTTGCAAAAATGTAACTTTGCAATCCATAAAAATAATTATCAATGTTTAATAAATATATAAAATTAGTCATAGCGGCAGGGATTTTGGTTTGGGCAGTATTCCAATTTATTGATGGCAACATCATGAATGGAATTTCAATTGTGCTTTTGTCAGGTATTTTTGTGCTGTTTTATTTTAAAAATGAATTTATATTATTGGCTTTTCTGCAATTAAGAAAGCAAAATTTTGCCGGGGCAAGCAAATGGCTGTCTTACATTAAAAATCCGGAAAGTGCCTTAATCAAAAAACAGCAAGGATATTACAATTTTTTACAGGGAATTATGGTTTCTCAAACCAATATTAACCAAGCTGAAAAATACTTTAAAAAAGCGCTAAATCTGGGGTTAAATATGAAGCATGACATAGCGATGGCAAAACTGCAGTTGGCTGGAATCTCCTTATCTAAAAGGCGTAAGAGGGAAGCTACGACATTAATTAATGAGGCTAAAAAACTTGACACCCAAAATATGTTGGCTGAGCAAATTAAAATGCTAAAGCAACAGCTTAAAAAAATATAATTTAAGCAGACATAAAAAAAGCACGCCATATGGTGTGCTTTTTTTATGTAACTTATCTTTAATTATTCAAAACAGATGGCGTTAATGCAGTATTGTATTGAATGATATAAATACCTTTATTTTCAAAACTTCCCGCTAAATTTTTATTATAGCTAAACATCGTTGAAATTCTTGAAGATTTTCCTGCCTCTAACCCTTTCTCCAGGCCATTTTCTGATGCCATTCGAACTAAAATATCATAGGTGACATCAAACCCTTTAAGTGCATATTTTGAGGGAATGGCATAATTTTTAGCCTGATAGGTCTTATAAAAATTATTCACTTTAATGTCACCAAAATCAAGATAATCAATTGATGGAAAAATAAAATTCAATTGCCCCAAAAGGTTATTATCAATACTGTTAAAGTTGTCCCCTTTATCAAATGCAATTAGTGTAATCTTAAAATTATCGGTTAAACCTTTTAAATTATTTACTGCTGCAGCTGTTGTTACCATTTCATCACTAACCAAAAGCACCCAATTATCTGCGGATTCTTTTAATTTTTCAGAAATATTACTTTTGGAAATATACCCATCATGGGATTTAACAACTGATATATTTTGAACGTTGTTAAACGTTTTTAGCCTATTTACAATTTGCCACAACTTAGTTTGCGATTCAGATTCTCCGTCATTAATTACAACAATATTTTCACCTTGGTAATTTCTTTCCAGATACTTAAGCAGTTCGCTTACCAACAAATCATTTTCTGGTGCGGCTTTCACAAAGTTGACATTTGAAATTACCGTCTGATTTTTTGAGTAGAATGGAATAATTACAGGTTTATCAATATGTTTTGAAAGCCAAAGTGCATTGTCAAAATACAATGGTCCAATAACCGCATCAACTTCATTAAAATCATTTCTATATATTAGTGATTGAAGCTTTTGTGTTGAATTTTCAGAATCTAAAAATTTAACCTTTAAGTTTAAACCTCTTTTTCTTAAAGAATCAATTGCCATAGTTGCCCCTATATGAAAATCGGTGACAATATTTAACAATGAATGATTTTTTTCAAAGTTTTCATGTCTGATAGAATCTGAAACCTTATTTAACATATATGGCAGCATCACTACAACACTAATATCTTTTGAAAAATCTAAGCTTTCTTTGAAATGGCTGACCATTTCAAACTCTTTTTTTTCTGAGGCCCCAATTTGAAGGGGTTTAATTTTTAAGACCATTCCCAATTTTAAACCTTCTGAAAGTTCGGGATTTAATCTTAACAATTCAGATTGCGATACCTGGTAACGCTTCGATAAATTATACAAGGTATCATCCTTAATAACGGTATGGTATTCGTAATTAGAAGGATATCCCGAGATGGCTTCTTCGCTAATTTTAGGAACTACCAATTCCAATCCTATTTTTAATCCATCCTTTAATGAAGGATTCAATCTTAACAATTCGGCCTGTGTAATTTGATATCGTTTCGATAAATTATATAAAGTGTCGTCCTTAACAACCCAATGAAATTCATAATCAATGTCACTTTCCTGTTGTATTTTACTTATTATAGGAATCTCCAAATTCATTCCAATTTTTAAACCATATTTTAATTCCGGATTTGAGGCTATTAACGCTTCTATAGAAATTCCATACATTTTAGAAATTCCATACAGCGTTTCTTTTGGTTTAACGGCATGAAATTTATCATTAACAGTATCTGCAATAACAACATTTTTGCCGTAATTTTTATTAGGTACAATTATGATGGTATTGGGTTCCGGATTTCGACTCACATCAGGATTTAATCGCAATAAATCTCTATAGGAGATGTCATAATCTCTAGCTATATCTCTCATGTTTTCGCCTTGCTTAACTGCATAAGAAATATACTTTTTTTGCTGGGCAATGGTTATCGCCGAAAACAAAAAAAGAAATACTAATAATAGGGTTATTCTTTTCATCTGTTTAAATTTTATTTTTTAGCGGTAACAGCTGCTGTTCGCAATTAATCATTCCTTCCTGTATCAAAATTTGTTATGCTCGTTTCATCTGTTTACATTTTATTTTTTATAGGTAACAGATGTTGTTCGCCATTAGTCATTCCTTCCTGTATCAAAATTTGTTATGCTCGTTTTATTTGATATTTTTTATTGTTTTTTATTTGTCAAATGGAACGCTTAGAATCTTTCTTTTTTTCTGTTAGATTATTTTGTTGT
>JAGXIN010000040.1 GCA_024635575.1 Flavobacteriia bacterium | reverse complement strand
TTCACTTTCCGGATCGCCCATTCGGCAATTGTATTCTATTACTTTTGGCTCGTCGCCCACTTTAATAATTCCGAAGAAAATAAATCCTTTGTATGGAATGTTGTCTTTTTGCAAGCCTTCCACCGTTGGTTTTATGACTTGCTCCTCAATTTTTTTCATTAATATTTCATCAGCAAAAGGCACTGGAGAAACTGCGCCCATTCCGCCGGTATTTAATCCTTTGTCACCTTCACCAATACGTTTATAATCCTTCGCATTGGGAAAGTTTACGTAACTTTTCCCGTCGGTTAACACAAAGCAACTCAATTCAATACCGTCCAAAAATTCCTCTATCACCACTTTGCTGCTTGCAACACCAAACTTTTCATTTGCAAGCATTTCTTTCAATTCCTCTTTTGCTTTCTGCAAATCATTCAAAATCAACACGCCTTTTCCCTGCGCCAACCCATCAGCTTTTAATACATAAGGTGGATTCAGTGTTTCCAAAAACTGAAAACCTTCCTCCAAGTTATTTTTTGTAAAACTTTTATAGGCTGCCGTTGGAATGTTGTGGCGGTACATAAATTCTTTGGCAAATTCCTTGCTTCCCTCCAATTGCGCCGCATATTTTTGCGGTCCTATTACGGCCACATTTTTTAATTCGGAATCATTTAAAAAGAAATCGTGGATTCCTTTTACCAAAGGATCTTCCGGGCCAACAACCACCAATTCAATTTCATGTTCTAAAACCAGCTCTTTTACTGATTCAAAATCGGTTGGCTGTATTTTTATATTTATGCCCAATTGATCGGTTCCTTCATTTCCCGGCGCTATAAATAATTGCGTTAACAAATCACTTTGGGCTATTTTCCAGGCCATTGCATGTTCCCTTCCTCCCGAACCTAAAATTAATACATTCATATTTTCATCTGTTTAAATTTTATTTTTTAGCGGTAACAGATGCTGTTCGCTATTAATCATTCGTTTGTGTGTCAAAATTTGTTATGCTCGTTTCAATTGATTTTTATCTCCTTTTTTATTCAGAAAGATCTTAAAATATTTGTTCTAAAATTTTTTGTGTGATGACATAAGTTGGGCGAACGCCTGTAGTTCCTAATCCTCCGGAAGCCAAAGTACTTCCAGTTTCCAATGGGTTGTCCGATGCATAATAGGCATAACGTACCTTAACTTTTTCGGAAATATTTCCCCTAATTTTTGAAGCCGCCTGAATCGCTTTTTGGTAATGGGCGCCTTCCATTTCAAGTCCTGTAACTTTCCAGGTTGAGTCGTGAAAGAAGTTTAAAATGTCTTTGTTTTGAAGTGACGTTCCTAAAACCGTCACCATTGTGCCTGTATAAACATCAACGCCACAGCCTTCAAACATTTTCTTTTTAAGCTGATTTTTAAAAGGATAATTATCAGCCGTGCCTTCATAAATATGAGAGGAAGGAATCATAATATCGCCCTTTCCTCCTTCTAAAATTCCGGCTTTACCCATAATTGAGACAGACTCCACATTTAAGTGATGGTTTTTTCCACTCTCGTCAATATAAGGTTTTAGCAACTCATCCATAGTTTCATAAGCCTGTTCACCAAAAGCATAATCCATCACAATCAGTACTGGTTTTTCATCGATATTTTTAGTGTTTTCAAACTTATACTTTATTTTACTGAGGTCTATTTTCTCGGTATCAATAATTTGAACATCAATATAGGTTCCTGAGCTGTCTTTTATGTAAATAAGCCCATTTTTTGAAGCATAATCTTCCACTTGTTTTCGTAAGTCTTCATTTTCATAATCACTTAACAGTTCAAACAGTGAAATGGTGTCATTGTCTTTTATTTGTTTTGACAATACCACCGGGGCATAAATAGAATTCATGACGCTGTGCATATTTGCGCTGATAATATGAATTGGGCGTTTCATTAAGTTTTTTTCCAATAAAACATCTTTGATGTTATTTGCCCAAATTTCTCCATAAATGTGATGTCCAATGCGTTCACGTAATACGGGGCTGAAAGTGATGGTTCTTTTTAACTCATGAACTTTTTCATTAATGGCCAAATTCCCAAGCCAAAAAATAATTTGAAAAAACCGATCCGGATTATTTTTTTCTTCTAAAATGCCGTGAACCAATTGGGTTTCTTCAAAAGTTCGGCCTAAAATACTTGCCAAATGCGCCAACATAATATCGCGTTCATCCTTTGATAGTTTAACATTGTTTAAAACAATTTCTTCTAATTTTTTCCATTCTCTAATGGTTTCATTTCCCTCACTGATCAATACTTTGTCTGCTATTTTATGGGATTCAATGAATAAAAAAGTTAAATGCGTTAAAACGTCATAGATTTCCGACCTGCCTCGGGTTACCTCAATATTCATTTGATCTTTGTCTATTCGGTAACAATTTCTTCTACGTTTGGGCGGAACAATGGCTTTAAAATGCGATTTCCCGTAGCCTTCCTCAGAAGTTAAATTGATATACCGACATTCTTCAATGCCAATAGGAAGTCTTTCAATCACATAAATCAATCCATTTAACTCCATTTTTTCTTCCGCAATGGTTCCGTAAATTTCAGGGCGAAGCAATAATAAAGATTGTCTCAAAGTCTCTCCTGAAATCCCCATTGGTTTGTAGAATCCTCTGGTAAATATATGACGCATAGAAATATATAATCGCTCAATGGCACCTGATGATTCCTGTGCGCGCGTTCTTTCTTTTATTCTGGAATTTTTCATCTGTTTAAATTTTATTTTTTAGCGGTAACTGCTGCTGTTCGTCATTCATCATTCCTCTGTGTGTCAAAATTTGTTATGCTCGTTTCATTATTTGGTTATGATGGGTAAATATAGTGTTTATCTGTTTATTCGTTTAATCGTGTAACTGTTTATTTGTTAACTGCGTAATTGGATAATCCTGAAATTTAATGAGCTGAACATATAGCTTACGGCTTAAAGCTATTGATTCATTTAACTGCCGACTGAAACTGTCTACTAATTTATTGTCTCTATTCTATATTCTCTTTTCTAATCGGCTAATTGCCTCATTGGCTAATTATTTTATGATATTCCTTCGAATTATTCAAAATGGAAACGGCTTTTAAAATGGTATTGTCAAAGATTGCTTTTTGCTGATAAACGCCTTCGGAATAATAATACCTTTTTATAATTTCTTCTGACAACTCATCGATGATTTCCTCTTTATTTTTATCCAATTCCTTCAATTTTTCTTGCTGAATAGTGGTTAAAAGTTCTGAATAATCTTTTGATAAATTTCCGTTTAAATTTTCTGTGGCCGCTGTTTCCAGCGCTTTTTTAAATTCAGTTTCAGTTTTTGTTTCAAAAGCCGCTTGGTTTTTAGCCAGATAATTTTTAAAAGAAATATAATCTGAATCACTCAACTTAAATTTTGAAGGTTCGGCAATCGTCTTATTTTCATAAAAATACTGGGTTGCGTAGTTAAAAAATGCCTCAGAATTGAGCACGGTTTCCGTAGTTTTTGTGGTTACCGGTTTTTCAATTTCAACATCGGGTAAAATACCACCGCCGCCATAAACGGTTCTTCCTTTTTCACTATTAAAAGATTCGGTACTTTTTGAAAATTTAGGGACATTGCCTTTTTCATCGGTATTGGTATAATCCAATTCCTGAATGCAGCGGCCGCTTGGCGTATAATATTTTGAAATGGTGATTTTCATTTGTGTTCCGTAAGAAAGTGGTAAATAACGCTGCACCAAGCCTTTTCCAAACGAACGTTCCCCAATAATAACCGCCCTGTCATAATCTTGCAGTGAGCCAGCCAAGATTTCTGAAGCCGAAGCCGAACGTTTGTTTATTATAATGGCCATGGGTATTTCTAAATCCATTGGTTCTTTCAATGTTTTAAAAGTGTCACTCCATTTTTCAATTTTTGCTTTTGTGGTTACCACAATTTTATCTTTCGGAATAAAAAAATTGGCAATGGAAACCGCTTCATTCAGCAATCCGCCCGGATTTCCCCTTACATCAATAATCAGTTTTTTCATTCCCTGATCTTTCAGGTCCAAAAAAGCTTTTTTAACTTCAAACGAAGCTTTTTCATTAAAAGTGATGAAAGAAATATAGCCAACTTCATTGTCGAGCATCGTGAAATACGGAACCGGATTTACGGTAATTTTTTCACGAACTACAGAAAGCTCCATTTTTTTGTTCTGGCGTTCAATTTGAAGCGTTACTTTGGTGTTTGGCAAACCATTTAGCAATGCGGTAACACCGCTTTCATCAAAATCCCTGACTTCAATGTCGTTAATTTTTAAAATTTTATCGCCCGGTTTAATTCCCGCTTTTTCTGCAGGGGAATTTTTTAGCAGTTCACGAATGGTCAATGTGTTATTTTTATAACGGGTAACAACGCCAATTCCTCCAAATTCACCTGTAGCAGCAATACGGGCATCTTCAACCCCTTGTTCGTCGTAATAACGCGTATAAGGATCCAAACTTTCGAGCATGGAACTGATGGCTTTATTTGACAATTTTGCCGGATTCACTTCGTCAATATAATACATGTTCAATTCTTTAAACAAGGTTGTATAAATATCAATTTGTTTTGCAATTTCAAAAAAGTCCGATTGAAATCCAACTGAAATCAAAAGCGCCAACCCAGCCAAAACACCTATTGTCCATTTTTTAATCTTGTCCATCTTCTTCAATTTTAGTTAAAAATTTAGTGAACACTTTTTTAAATACTTCCTCTAAATCGGTATATTTTGGTTCCTCTTTATTGGTATAAATAAACATAAAAATATAGGATTCCTTTATATTTTCTGAAATTAAATATTTGTTTTTTCGATATACTTCACGCATCATCCTTTTAATTCTGTTTCTGTCAACCGCGAATTTTACCATCCGTTTTGGTACTGAAAATCCGACTTTTATGGGAAACTCCGAATCGTGGCTGATTTGTAAATAAATCAACTGTATAGGAAATGATTTAACACGTTTTCCTTCCCCAAACAGGTGTTCAATTAGTTTGCGGCTTTTTAATTTTTCATCTTTTCCTAAGGTGTATTTCATTCTATTAACTTCTAATTAAGAGTGCCTAAAGTGCCTAGAGTTTGGAGTGCCTAGAGTTTTAAATTTTTACCTATTGATGTGAAAATAGCAAGAATTTCATTTGCTTCATTCATAATGAGTTGTGTTGTTAAATCAGCCCAATTTAGAATAAGAATTAACTCTAACCAATAAACAGTTTCACTTGCTTCACTTTCACAAATCTTTATTTTATTCCTAAAATCGGCCTTACTCCTTGCCCTATTTGCTTCTCTGTAATTTGCTCCTATACTTGTTCCTGATTTTGTAATCTGGTTCTTTATCACTCTTCCTTCAGGTGTAACAGGCAAAGAAACAGATACCTTAATAATACTAATTGCAAATTTCTTAGTCCTGCTTTCCAGTTGCCTACTAAACTCTTTATTTTCCATAAGCAATTTATTTTTTTAACTTTAGGCACTCTAGTGCACTCAAAGTACTTTAGGCAATTTTTTACAACACACAAATGTAAGGAATAAAAGATTTTAATTAGTAAATTTGTAAGCAACAAAATATAAAACCAAATGTCACAAGATTTATTTCAGGCTCCGGATTATTATCAATTGGACGAATTGTTATCGGAAGAACATATTTTAATTCGAAATGCAGCAAGAGAATGGGTAAAAAGAGAAGTTTCCCCAATTATTGAAGAAGCCGCACAAGAGGCGAAATTTCCTAAATCCATTATTTCCGGGTTGGCTGAAATAGGGGCTTTCGGACCATATATTCCTGAGGAATATGGCGGTGCCGGACTGGATCAAATTTCTTACGGATTGATTATGCAAGAAATTGAACGTGGTGATTCCGGAGTTCGTTCAACGGCTTCCGTGCAATCTTCTTTGGTGATGTATCCTATTTGGAAATATGGCAATGAAGCACAACGACAAAAATATTTGCCAAAACTGGCAAGTGGCGAGTTCATAGGTTGTTTTGGATTGACAGAACCCGATCACGGCTCCAACCCCGGTGGAATGACCACCAATATTAAAGATATGGGCGATTACTATTTGCTTAACGGCGCTAAAATGTGGATTTCAAATGCACCTTTTGCTGATGTTGCTGTAGTTTGGGCTAAAAATGAAGAAGGAAGAATTAAAGGTGTGCTTGTTGAACGTGGTATGGAAGGGTTTTCAACCCCTGAAACACATAACAAATGGTCCTTACGCACTTCTGCAACAGGAGAGCTGATTTTTGACAATGTGAAAATTCCGAAAGAAAATATTTTGCCTAACAAAGACGGATTGGGTGCGCCGCTTGGTTGCCTGGATTCTGCACGTTACGGAATTGCCTGGGGCGCCATTGGTGCTGCCATGGACTGTTATGATACCGCTTTGCGTTACGCCAAACAACGTATTCAGTTTGGTAAACCTATTGCAGGAATGCAGCTACAGCAAAAAAAATTGGCTGAAATGATCACTGAAATTACCAAAGCGCAATTATTGACTTGGCGTTTGGGTGTTTTAAAAAATGAAAACAGGGCAACAACCGCTCAAATATCCATGGCGAAAAGAAACAATGTTGACATGGCAATTCATATTGCACGTGAAGCCCGTCAAATACTTGGCGCTATGGGAATTACCGGCGAATATTCCATTATGCGTCATATGATGAATTTAGAAAGTGTGATAACCTATGAAGGAACACACGATATTCACTTGTTAATTACAGGAATGGATATTACGGGAATTTCTGCATTCAAGTAGGGAGTTTTTAGTTGTAAGTTGTAAGTTATAAGTTATCAATTTTTTAAATATCGATGCCTAAATTATATCAAATTCTGTTGACATAATTTAGGCATTGATATTATATTTTTTTCCTATCCCCAGCCCTTTCCGAAGGAAATGGAGGTTGATTTATTTTTAGTTGAAAATTTTAAGATTTATTAAGATGTTAGTCATGTTGAGCGCAGTTGAGACATTCCTTTTCTATTCATCATAGTAGCATCTCGACTGCCCCAGATGTGAGGTGATTTTTAACTTTTAGAACGGACAGGTCGCGACCTGTCCCTACTTTTTATTCAACAACCACCTTTTGAACTTCCGACCCCATTTTCGTATTTATTTGCACTAAATAAACCCCTGTAGCGATATTTACAGGTAAAGAAATGATTCTTATGTTGAAATTGGAATTCCAGGTTTTAACGATTTGGCCCAAAGAATTTATTAAAGCAATATTCAATATTTCATCGGTGCTGTTATTTTTTATTTGCAATTCCTTCATGGGGTTGTTCATAAAAACGTGAATGCGTTCAATAATGGGTTGTGTTGCTGTTGGGATTAATACTTCTGTGGAAACATCTTCAGCCACCAATTTTTGCATTCTAAAAGTTAATGCAAACCTTTCCAAATAGATACCTGGCTCTAAGTTAATTTCAAAAGCTTTCTGGGAAATATTGTGAGTTTCTCCCGTTAATTTGTCTTTTATATGTACTGAAATGTCTTCATCCATATTTTCAAGTACATCAATTTTAATTCTTGCCAATCCAGCCTTTGCAATCTTAAGACCGATTGGAAATTCTTGATTATCATCAAAATTAGGAACGCCCTGAATTACAAATTTCACACCTTGTATGATCCAAAACATATCTTCTTTGCCAATATCAGCAATGGGAGCATCATACCCTAAATCAAAATTATTTGAAGTATTTTCAACAGCTCCCACAGCAATTTGCCTGTGATAACCTGTTGGAGAATCAAACATTAATTTAATAATTGGTTTGGTTTCTTCTTTTGACGATTCCTTATTTTGAATAGTTGCTTCTTTTGCTTTTTCAGTTTTCATAAATACCGAATTTCCGATTGGTAAGGATTCTTTTTGAAATGCCCGTTGACTATTTTTAAATACAATATCTCCTCCTGAAACCGATGGTATTTCATTAGTATTAATATCTTCAAAACCATCTAATGCCGTACTGACAAAAAATGCCTGATTTACTGGTACATATTGCCCAGGTGTTTTATCTCCCCAAGAATTATCATTATTAATACGAGCATCAGTAGCTTGCGCTTTCACGCCTGTGGTTAAATTTCGCGTGGCATAACCGCCCACATAAGCACCAAGATTATGGGAATTTGCGTAACCAAAGTGATCCCAAAAATAGAGTGCTCCGTTAAAAATATTTCCTTCGGTATTTGTGCCTCCATTTGCAGTACTTAAATTATCTAAAATAAATAATCTTGAGTCCAACGCTGACGGATATGGATTTCCTATTAGCCTGTCTACATCACCTGCTGGGCTAATATGGCTCTTATATAGTTCAAGTGTAAAATCACCATTGTATGGTTTTCCTTTAAACACATAGTTTTGTTGGTTTGTAATTGGAACATCACCGGAAGATCCTTTCATGGTATATCCCACGCCAGGTGCTAAAGATGAGTTTTCATTTATTCGTGGAAACCATGAATTGTAGTCATCATCTTTTCCATAAAATTGATACAGCCAATAATTGCTTATTGTTAATTGAGCACCGGAACCTCCATCTGCAGCATAAGGGGAGGTACCAAAAACAATGCTTGGAGGCGTTGCGGCTCTTCCGTCATTTATAACACCGCCAATAGTGAAAGGAGCATTTACACTTGGTAATCCTGTTCCTCTTGTACTTGTTCCTGTTAGTGCTTTTGGCCC
>JAGXIN010000158.1 GCA_024635575.1 Flavobacteriia bacterium | reverse complement strand
ACAGCCCTGGCCAAATCAATACCGCTTCCAACAGCAACAATGTCAATATCCTGCTGATTGTTTCTTTTTAAAAAATAATCACGCACAAAACCGCCAATTACATAGGTTTCAAGGTGTAAATCAGCTGCTGCCTGTGAAATATATTCAAATATAGGATGGCTTATTGCCTCTATATAAAGGTTGTTTTTAGTCATATATTAGTTGCGTAGCACTATTATTTCCCCATTTTCAGAGATCTTCAAAATAGTTGAAGATTTTTCGTTCACCTCTTCGCGCTGCAAATTTACAACATAGTCCACGCTATCCAAAATTGACTGTTCAATTTCTTTAAAACTATTTGGCGTTGGCTTTCCGCTAATATTTGCTGAAGTGGATACCAATGGTTTTCCAAATTGATGAATTAATTGTTTGCAAAACTCATGTTGCACAATTCTAATAGCAACTGTATTGTCCGATGCAACCACGTTTTTAGCCAAACCAACCGGATTGTCATAAATAATAGTAGTTGGTGTTTTTGGATTTGCAAGAATCTCTATAACTGCTTTCGAAACTGTAGGTATGTATTCTTTAAGCATTTCGATACTGTCGACCAAAATAACCAAACTTTTGCTTTCCGAACGTTGTTTGATTTTAAAAACCTTTGCGACCGCTTCCTGGGAGGTGGCATCACAGCCAATTCCCCAAACCGTATCAGTTGGATAAAGTAAAATTTCTTTTTGTTTCAGCATTTTAAGGCTGTTCTTGATTTCAGTATCCATACTACAGTAAGCTCAATTTTAGGAGGAATTAAATTACGAAAATTTACTTATAAAGGCCAATAAACTTTTTAAAATCCTTATAGTAACATGCAGAAAGCGAACTTAATTTGTTAGCAACACTTAGTAATATCCAAGAGTCATAATTTGATATCCCATTTAAGATTTCATCTCGTTTCATGTTAGTAATGTGAAATTTATTAATTATTTCAGCATCCACCCTACCATAACCTTCAAACTGATTTACTTTGTTTTTTGAGTGAATTATCCCTAACCATAATCTTTTATCTTTTACCCGGATGATATTTTTTTCATATTTCCAAGAACCATGACGGCTTCTGAACCACACGGTCTTAAAATCATCCTTCTTTTCTATCAGGCTTATAAAAGGATTGTACAAATGCTTTTGAAAACCCAAACGTGTCTTTTCTCCAATTTGAAGCGTATAGCCGTCAATTAAATCAATTGCAAGGTGATTTTGCTTATCGAAATAATTTTGCACCACATTAATATAGTCTTCATGAATGCAGTCATCATTGTCTAATCGTGATGTTATGATATATTTTTCAGTATCCAGGAGTTTGATATTTTTGACGATTTCCGGCAAAAAATTAGTCATTCCGTCTATAAAAAAAGGATGGAAATTTTCATAAGACTTGCGATATTCTTCCACTTTAATTTTATAGGTTTCCGGAGTATTTATGTCAAAAAATACCAACCATTTAAAGTTTTGGTTGGACTGATTTTTTACCGAACTAAAGCAATAATTTTCAAACAAATCAAATCGTTCCTTCAGCCATTCCTCTGTCAAAACCTTTTCCTTGTTTTTTGTAGTTGTCCAATCGGCGGCTCTAAGATTGAATCGTGTAAGAATATAATGCTGAAACATAATTGATATTTGAAGATTATTAATTTCAATCCTTGCAGAATGATTGAAAATTTTATTTAAAACTTAAAATAATTCAGCTTTTTCCTCATTTGAAATTTTCTGAATAAATTTAATGGTTTTTTCTTTAAATAAGACCTGTCTTTCTCCAAAAAAGCTAAAGTTGCATCCACAATTCTTTTACTGGATTTTCCATCTCTATAAGGATGGGTAAATTCAATGTAATCATCAATTTCTTTCATCACTTCATTTGGGTAAGAAAATGCTTTTTCAATGGTTTTTTCAATATCCTCCACCTTTTCAATATTTATTAAATGTGGCATAGGTTTGTTATTTCTGAAGGTAACCACAGGCTTGCGCTGCAATATAAATTCAGGGATGGCCGAAGTGGTGTCGGAAAACATCACATCCGCTATTTTTAAAATCGGAATAATATCAGTAGTGTCGAAATATTTCAAGTTTTCATTTTCCAGATTTTTGAATTTTTCAACAATTTCAGCATCCATCATCGGATGAAGAATCACCAAAAATTGCCATTTTCCGATTAACGACAAGCGCTTTATTTCTTCATAAACTTCAGGGATTTTTGCCAAACTGTATCGCGTTGTAAAAGTTGAAGAAATAAGCACAGTGGGCTTATCGCTAATTCTTTTCAACTTGTTGCTTTCTTCAAACAACGGATCCACTTTTGGCCAGCCGGTTTCAACCACCTCAAAATAGCCGTGTTTCTTTTTTAACTCATTAAAAGGACCTGTTGTAGATGGACCCTGCGTGCAATACAAATCGAAAAACCCCCTTATTCTAAAATGTCCTTTTTTAAAATTCCATTTGTTAATAGAAAATCCATGAAAAATTTGAACTTTAATTCCTGGGAAAAAATGAGGAACTGAATTTGTTGCCACTAAAACAATGTGTGGGTTGTAATCCATAACTTCCTGTACCGTTTCCAGTAATTCTTCCTCTTCTGTAAAATATTTTTTTGCATTTTCAGATTCAGAAAACCATTTTACTTCATAACCTCGTTTCCTAATTTCTTTTTGAAGCGGTTTGCCAATAGGAACACTATATCCCTGCGAAATATGAATTAAAAATCGTTTCATTGATGTGGAGATAATTTTTGTCAAAGATATAAAAATTATACCGCCACATCATTTTCACGTAGGGCATCATTTAATGATGTTTTTTTGTCGGTGCTTTCTTTGCGTTGTCCAATAATTAGGGCACAGGGAACCTGATAATCTCCCGCAGGAAATTTTTTGGTATAACTTCCCGGAATTACCACAGATCGTGTCGGAACGTACCCTTTAATTAATTTAGGTTCATTTCCTGTAACATCAATTATTTTGGTGGAACCTGTAAGCACCACATTGGCTCCTAAAACGGCCTCTCTTTCCACACGAATTCCTTCAACCACAATACAACGAGAACCCACAAAAACATTGTCTTCAATAATTACGGGCGCTGCCTGTAAAGGTTCTAACACACCGCCAATACCAACACCACCGCTCAAATGAACATTTTTGCCAATTTGGGCACAGCTCCCAACAGTCGCCCAAGTATCCACCATCGTTCCTTCATCAATATAAGCACCAATATTTACATAACTTGGCATTAAAATAGTTCCCGCAGAAATGTAAGAACCATAGCGTGCCACTGCATGCGGCACTACGCGGATTCCTTTTTCTTTATAGCCTCTTTTTAGCGGTATCTTATCGTGATATTCAAAAATGCCCACTTCAGAAGTTTCCATTTTTTGAATGGGGAAATACAGCACTACCGCTTTTTTTATCCATTCATTTACCTGCCATCCATTTTCAATAGGTTCCGCAACACGTATCACACCATTATCCAATAAATCAATAACTTCACGAATGGCGTTTTGGGTAATTTCTTCTTTTAACAATTCTCTATTTTCCCAAGCGCGCGCTATAATTTCTTTAAGTGCCTTCATTTTTTTATTTTTCTATTAAGCACAAATATATTGCTTTAAAAAAAATTTACCATTCAAAATACTTAAATTTGCACATAATTTATAAATTATGTTAACATTTTGGCGAGAATTTTAGCTTTAGATTACGGTGAAAAAAGAACGGGAATTGCCATAACGGATGAATTGCAAATGATTGCGTCCGGGTTAACCACTGTGAATACCAAAAATATTTTTTCATTTTTAACAGAATATTTAAAAAAAGAAAAAGTTGAATTATTTTTGGTTGGCGAACCCAAACAAATGAACAATACCGATAGTGAAAGTGAGCAATTTATAAAACCATTTGTCGAAAAATTAAGTCAGACTTTCCCTAAAATACCCATAAAACGAGTTGATGAACGTTTTACTTCAAAAATGGCTTTCCAATCTATGATTGAAAGTGGCTTGAAGAAAAAACAACGGCAAAACAAATCGCTTATCGATGAAATTAGCGCTACCATCATCTTACAGTCTTATTTATATTCAGAAAAAAAATGATTCGGAAAATAAACGTTTTTATCAGAAGAAAATATAGAAGAGCTTTTCAGAATCAACTCTGTAAGAAAGATATCTTGTTATTAAAAAACAAAAAATTCGTTATCATTGCCAACAATTGCTGGGGAGGGGAAATTTATCACTGGTTTAAAAGGCCTTACAATTCGCCTTTTATAGGACTTTATTTACACGGACCTTGCTTTGTGAAGTTGCTTTCAAATTTCAACAGTTATATGTCGCAAGAATTAAAATTTGTCAATTCCACCACATATTCAGATTTAGAACCCAATTATCCTGTGGCCATATTAGACGATGTGGAAATCCATTTTTTACATTATAAATCGGAAGAAGAAGCCCGGGAAAAATGGGTGCGAAGAACTTCCAGAATGTTGGAGGAGACGGACAAAAATAACTATTTTTTTAAAATTTGCGATTTAAATGGCGGATGTGAAAATGTTATGAAAAAATTCCACAATCTTCCCTTCAGAAATAAAGTTTCATTTGGCGTAAAAAATTACGCCTCTTTAAAAGATAAAAACCATATCAAAATTAGGGAATCCCGCAAAAATAAAGGATTGCATGTGCCGAACGGCGTAAAACTGTTTAAGCTCACCTTTTTATATTTTGACATTCCAAAATGGTTAACTAGTTAATTTTTCTTTGTTTTAGAAAATCTTTTGTAGTTTTGCAAACCAAAAAAAGAGTATGATTTTACCAATTATAGCATATGGCGATCCTGTTTTAAGGAAAATGGGAGTTGATATTGACAAAGACTATCCAAATTTAGGAGAACTCATTGAAAGTATGAAAGAAACCATGATAAATGCCCGTGGTGTTGGGTTGGCAGCTCCTCAAGTTGGCAAAGCAATCAGGCTTTTTATAGTCGACACATCACCTTTTGCGGAAGATGAAGATTTAAGTGACACAGAGCGCGAATATTTGGGAAGTTTTAAAAAAGTATTTATCAATGCCAAAATGTTAAAAGAAGAAGGTGATGAATGGGCTTTTAACGAAGGATGCCTAAGTATTCCAAATATTACAGAAGATGTTTTCAGACAAGAAAAAATTACGATTGAATATTTTGATGAGAATTTCGAAAAACATGTTGAAGTGGTTGAAGGTATGGCTGCAAGAGTGACACAACATGAGTATGATCACATTGAGGGCGTTTTATTTATTGATAAAATTGCTTCCCTCACAAAACGACTGATTAAAAAGAAATTGGAAAATATTTCAAAAGGCCTTGTGAGCACCGATTATAAAATGAAATTTCCTTTATTGAAAAAAAATAAAGGTTAAAGTTGAAAGGATATAGGCTAAAGGAAAAAATCATTAAGCCGAGTGAAGAAAAGAGAATAGATAGAAGAGACAATAGTTCAAAAAAAGGAAATAAATAACTTTCAACTTTTCAAAAAATAAACGATTAAACAGTTAATAAAAAATAAACAAATGGAATTAAAAGACATTGTAGCCATCAACGGAAAACCGGGATTGTATGAGGTTAAAGCACAATCTAAAGGCGGAATCATCGTAGAATCATTAATTGACTCAAAAAGAATTCCTGTCACCGCAACACACAATATTAGTGCTTTAAATGAAATTGCCATTTATACCTATGACGAAGAAATTCCGTTACGCATTGTTTTAAAATCAATTGGAGAAAAAGAAAACGGAAAAGAAGCGTTAAGCCATAAAGAAAGCAGCAAAGCTTTAACTTCCTTCTTTAGAGAAGTTTTACCAAATTTTGATGAAGAACGTGTTTACACCTCAAATATTAAAAAAATAGTGCAGTGGTATAATTTATTGGCTTCAAAAAATTTCGATTTCGCTGCCATTAAAGAAGAGGAAGAAGAAACCGAAGAAGCATAAATTATGAATACGCGGGAACAACAACTCAGTGCTTTTAGTCGGTTATTGGACATTATGGATGAGTTGCGTTTAAAATGCCCGTGGGATAAAAAACAAACATTTGAATCGCTTCGGCATTTAACCATTGAGGAAACATACGAATTGGGTGATGCCATTCTGGATAATGACCTTCCCGAAATTAAAAAAGAACTGGGCGATTTAATGCTTCACTTAGTTTTTTATGCGAAAATTGGTTCTGAAACCAATGATTTCGACATTGCTGATGTCGCCAATTCAATATCTGAAAAACTAATTCACCGCCATCCCCATATTTATGGTGACGTTGTCGTAAAAGATGATGAAGAAGTAAAACAAAACTGGGAAAAATTAAAACTGCAAGAAGGAAAAAATTCTGTATTGGAAGGAGTTCCAAAAGCACTTCCGGCTATGGTTAAAGCCAGCAGAATTCAGGATAAAGTTGCAGGCGTTGGGTTTGACTGGGAAAAACCAGAACAAGTTTGGGAAAAGGTTCAGGAAGAACTGAATGAATTAAATGCAGAACTGCTGAAAGGAAATACAGATGCCATAGAATCCGAATTTGGAGATGTGCTGTTTTCCATGATTAATTACGCCCGTTTTATCAAGGTAAATCCGGAAAATGCCTTAGAGCGAACCAATAAAAAATTTATCGGCCGCTTTCAGTTTTTGGAAAGCGAAGCCAAAAAACTTAACAAGTCACTTCACGATATGTCACTATCCGAAATGGATGTATTTTGGAACGAATCTAAAAAATTTGAAAAATAAGTAGCTGGAATCTGGTATCAAGTAGCTGGAATTTTAAATTCGGGTATTAGTGGAATTATTTAGTATCAGTTTGTTTCTTTGTAAATCAATAATTCAAAATCCATCATCCAAAATTTAAAATTGGCTTATCAATATTGCCCATTCCCTTTTGCCTTTTACCTAATTTATAATTATCTTAGTGTCTCAATTTAGCAATATGGAAAAAATACTTATTATTACCGGTGGCAGCAAGGGTTTAGGCCTTGGCTTGGCAAAAGAGTATCATAAAAAAGGTTATCGTGTTTGTTCAGTCTCCAGAAGTAAAAACGAAAAATTATATTTCATGGAACAATACCAATGCGATTTAAGCAAAACGGAATCCATTGAAAATGTTATCAAAGAAATTTTCTCCCATCTCGACAAAAAAAACACACAACAATTAACTCTCATTAACAATGCCGGAGATTTGGGAACTGTCAAAACCATTGAAAAGCTGACTCCATCTGAAATTGCTTACACTATACAGGTGAATTTGACTGCGCCTATGATTATAAGTTCACAGTTTATCAAATTATCAAAAGACTGGAACTGTAAAAAGCAAATTTTTAATATTTCATCAGGTGCTGCGGTTAATCCATATGAAAGCTGGGTAATGTATTGTGCCTCAAAAGCCGGATTGGATATGATGACCAAAGTGGTTTCCAAAGAACAAAGGGAATTATCTAATGATGTTGCGATTGTTTCCATTTACCCTGGAATTGTTGATACCGACATGCAACAAAAAGTAAGAAACACGCCTAAAAAACACTTTAAAGCCGTGCAGCGGTTCATTGATTTCTATGAACATGGTGATCTATTTTCACCAGAACAGGTTGCCAAAAAGATTTATCATTTGGATGCTGACGGTGAATTAAAAAACGGGCTCATTTTAGATGTCAGAAATGTATAACCATAAAAAAAATAGCCTCTCGGCTATTTTTTTTATCATTCTTATTTTTTTATAATTTCTTTGCGTTTTTCACTTTCTGGTCGGTCAACGCAATATCAATAACTTCTTTCATTGTGTTCACATAATGAAATGTCAAGCCTTTTAAATAGGATTCCTTAATTTCATCAATATCCTTTTTATTTTCGGCACAAAGGACAATTTCCTTAATATTGGCTCGTTTTGCAGCAAGAATTTTCTCCTTAACTCCTCCTACAGGCAACACTTTTCCCCGCAATGTTATTTCACCAGTCATCGCCAGTTTTGACTTAACCCTGCGTTGCGTAAATACGGAAACTATAGAGGTTAACAATGACACCCCAGCACTTGGCCCGTCTTTTGGCGTTGCGCCTTCCGGTACATGAATATGAACTTTATACTCGTCCAACAATTTAGGATCAATATCAAAATCACTCGCATTCGCCCTGATATATTCCATCGCAATAGTTGCCGATTCTTTCATGACATCACCCAACATTCCAGTAATAGTAAGACCTTTTCCTTTTGAAATAATGGATTCGATAAATAAAATATCACCTCCAACACTCGTCCAGGCCAGTCCTGTTACAACACCGGCAATTTCATTGGTTTCATATTTCCCGCGCTCCAAATGAGAAGGACCCAATACTTTTTCAATAATTTCTGCGGTAATGTTTACCACATATTCTTCTTCCATGGCAATGGATTTTGCCGCATAACGCACAATTTTCGCAATTTGCTTTTCCAATCCTCTTACGCCAGATTCACGGGTATAGGCTTCCACAATTTTTTCCAAGTGTTTCTTCCCAATCTGCAAATGATATTTTGTCAATCCGTGTTCTTTTAACTGTTTTGGCAGCAAGTGGCGTTTGGCAATTTCAATTTTTTCTTCGGTGGTATAACCGGAAACATTGATAATTTCCATTCGATCGCGCAAAGCCCAAGGAATGGTAGACAAAGTGTTTGCTGTGGCAATAAACAACACCTTTGAAAGATCATAATCCAATTCCAAATAATTGTCATAAAAAGCTGTATTTTGTTCAGGATCCAATACTTCCAACATGGCAGAAGACGGATCTCCATTATGACTTGATGAGCCCATTTTATCTATTTCATCCAGCACAAAAACAGGATTT
>JAGXIN010000157.1 GCA_024635575.1 Flavobacteriia bacterium | reverse complement strand
GTTCATCATCAAACAACATCCGAACCGAAGGCGTATAAGTGTCATCATACTGCCCAGACTTAACTGACTTTATAAATGCAAAGAAAAAAATTAAGGCAACAATAATGCTAACGCCTATTGTAATATAGAGTACTTCCATTTTTTTTGGTTAATAAAATTCAAGCCATTGATTTGATAACAAATATAGATTTTCCATTGGAAAAAAAAAGATATTTGTTATGTAAACTTAATGCTTCATCTACTTTTAATGGTTAATTTAAATATCTTTTTGAAACTAAATTTGTCATAATTGTCACGAAAATTACAATGCTAATTGAACTTACAGGCATTAAAATGGCTGCAACTATCGGGGTTAAAGAACCAGTTAATGCAAAATACATCCCTATAACATTATAACAAAAGGCTAAAATAAAACTTGTCTTAATAATCTTTATGGTTTTATTGGAAATAGTTAACAACTTTGGCAAATTGTTAAAAAATTTCGCGTCAAGAATGCCATCGCATGCGGGAGAAAATACATTTACATTTTCAGAAATCACTATTCCAACATTACTTTGTGCCAATGCGCCCGCATCATTCAACCCGTCGCCAACCATCATCACTTTATCTCCATTTTGCTGAAGATTTTTAATATATTCCAATTTACTTTCAGGTTTCTGATTAAATTGAAAAATGGTGTTTTTTGGCAATAACTTCTCCAAGTACTTTTTTTCCCCATCGTTATCACCAGAAAGGATCACTAGTTTATATTTTTTTGAAAGTGTTTCAAAAACGTGATGTGTTCCTTCTCTATAAGTGTTTTTAAAAATATAGCTTCCTTTAAAATGGTTATTTATTGTAATATGAATTGCTGTTTCATTGCTTTCAAAAGAAGTTGCACCAGCAAAACTTGCAGATCCAAGTTTTATTTCCATACCATTTATGGTTGCATGAATGCCTTTACCAAGAACCTCTTCAAAATGAGTGGGCTTATCTGTCAAAGCTTCTTCATTGATATGGTTGTAAAGCGATCTGCTTAAAGTATGGTTTGAGGCTCTTAATACCTTTTTAACAGCCTTTTTTTCATCCAGACTTAACCTTTCTCCTCTATAAATTAGATGTGATTTGTCTGTTGAAGTTATTGTACCGGTTTTATCAAAAATAATGGTATTAATTTTTGCAATGTTCTCAACTGTATCCGCATTTTTCAAATAAAACTTATGGTATCCGAAAATTCGTAAAATATTGCCTATTGCAAATGGTGCCGATAATGCCAAAGCACAGGGACAAGCAATAATTAATACTGCAGTAACCACATTAAATACCAAGGAAGGATTGTATATATACCAAAAAATAGCAGCCAAAACAGAAATGGCCAAAATAGCAATCGTGAAATACTTGCTAATTGTATCGGTTATGTTTTTTATAGTGATATCGGTTGCTTTATTAAAAATATCATTGCTCCACAATTGGGTTAAATAACTTTGTGAAATGGTGTTTACGACCTCCATTTCTAAGGCACCCGCAGTTTGCTTTCCACCAGCAAAAAGTTTGTCGCCCGATTGTTTGGTCACAGGCAATGACTCTCCAGTCACAAAACTATAATCTATTGCCGCATTGCCATTGATCAGTATTCCGTCAACAGGAATTAACTCCTGATTCCTAATTAACAACCGATCTCCCTTTTCAATATCTTTTACAGGAATGTTTTTTTCAATTCCATCAGCTATTTTTGTAACTGCTATCGGAAAATATGATTTATAATCCCTTTCAAAGGACAAAAAATTATACGTTTTTTGCTGAAAAAATTTTCCCAAGAGCAAAAAGAAAACCAAACCGGACAAACTGTCAAAAAAACCTGAGCCGATATTTAAAATAATTTCAAAAGAGCTTCTTACAAATAATACAGAAATTCCTAAGGCTATTGGAACATCAATATTTAAAATTTTATGCGAAAGTCCTTTATAGGCAGAAATAAAATAATTTTTTGCGGAATAAAAAACCACGGGAAGTGCCATAGCAAACATTAACCATCTAAAAAGATGTTTGTATTTTTCCAGCCAAAACTCATCTGCAGCAAAATATTCCGGAAACGAAAGCAGCATTATATTTCCAAAACAAAAAGCAGCAATTGAGACCTGATAAATTAACGTTTTATCTACTTTATTTTTAATCGCATCCGCATCATCCAAACTGATATAGGGTTCGTAGCCAATTGAAGTCATTAACTCAACCAGTTGTTTTAAATTGGTTGCTTTATTTTTAAAAGTGATCCTTACAGTTTTATTTGGAAAATTAACCATTGACGTAGTTACGCCACCATTTAATTTTGTTAAATTTTCAAGAATCCAAATACAGGAACTACAATGTATGCTTGGTATAAAAAATTCAACTACAGAAGTTTCTGAATCATTAAATTCTAGCAATTTTTCAACGATATCTTCATTTTCAAGATAATTGTACTTCCCTTTTATGTCTGATGGAATAGATCCTGGAGCCGATTGCAGATCGTAATAGCAACCTAACTCATTGCTGCTTAATATTTCATAAACTGTTTTACATCCATTGCAACAAAATTGCTTTTCATTAAAGGCTTTTGGGCTATTTCCGCAAGATGCACCACAATGAAAACAACTATCTAAATTCATTCTAAATTCAATTTATTCGCAAAAATATTCATTTAATATTTTCTAATTATGATATTTATCATTTATCTTTGTACCTTTACAAACATTACTACTTAACTAAAAGTTTTTTTATGTCTAATTGTACTCAGTGTATTATGAAGCGTTTCAACGCTCTTAAAACTTTAACGCATGACGAATTAGAAAGATTTTCAGATCACAAAACATCACTTATCATAAAAAAAGGTGAAAATATAATGACTGAAGGTAATTCTATCAACGGTTTATATTGTATTCAGGATGGAAAGTGTAAATTGACTAAGTTGAATACAAATGGTAAGGAACAAATTATAAAATTTATTAAAGGCGGTGATATTTTAGGGCACCGTTCTATTTTAAGTGAAGAGCCTGTAGGATTAAACGCAACAGCATTGGAAGATATGCGCGTTTGTTTTATTCCTAAAGGTGATATTTTGGACTCCATCAAAGATAACCCTCAATTTTCTTTAAATTTAATAAAAAACATATCGCTTCAATTAAGCCATGCAAATACATCTATTTCACAAATGGCGCAAAAACCTGTTAAAGACAGATTGGCGGAAACTTTATTGAGTTTGGAAGAAATATTTGGTGTTGATAATGAAGATTGTATAGACGTTATTTTAACAAGGGAAGAAATTGCAAATACCATTGGTACGGCTACTGAATCTGCCATTCGATTATTATCCAACTTGAAAAAAGATGGCGTGATTGATTTACTTGGAAAGAAAATTAAAATTTTAAACAAAAATGCGTTAAAAAATATCTCTGAAGGTTATTAATTAGTAACTCTTCATAAAAAAAGCCTTTTAGAAAAATCTAAAAGGCTTTTTTTATGAATATATGCTGCTAATTTACTGAGCCATCATGGAAGCCGCTATACGTTTATACAAACCACTTTCAAGTTTGGTACGAATGGCTGAGAAAGCTTCAATAGTAACTTTAACATCCTCTAAATTATGCGTTGTAGTTGGTATCAACCTAAGAATAATCAAGCCTTTTGGAATTACGGGATAAACTACAATGGAGCAAAATATTCCATAATTTTCACGTAAATCATTTACCATAGCCATCGCTTCAGGAATGTCTCCTTCTAAAAATACAGGAGTTACGCAGGTATTTGTTTTTCCAATATTAAAACCATGGTCTTTTAAACCATTTTGAAGCGCGTGAACATTTTCCCATAACTTATCTTTTAGTTCTGGCATAGTTCTTAACATGTCTAATCGTTTTAAGGCACCAATAACCATAGGCATGGGTAAAGATTTTGCGAACATTTGTGAACGCATATTGTATTTTAAATACTGAACAATCTCTTTATCTGCCGCAAAAAATGCTCCAAAACCAGCCATAGATTTCGCGAATGTTGCAAAATAAACATCTATACCATCTTGTACTCCTTGCTCAAAACCTGCACCCCTTCCGTCTTCTCCAAGTGTTCCAAATCCGTGAGCATCATCAACCAAAAATCTAAAATTATATTTTTCTTTAAGAGCTACAATTTCTTTTAGTTTACCTTGTTCACCTCGCATTCCAAATACTCCTTCAGAGATAACAAGAATGCCTCCATTTGTTTCATCAGCAATTTTTGTGGCTCTTTGTAGGTTTTTTTCTAAACTTTCAATATTGTTATGTTGAAACGTAAATCTTTTTCCTGGATGAAGCCTAACGCCATCTATAATACACGCATGCGCATCCATATCATAAACAATAACATCATTTTTATTAACTAAGGCATCAATTGCAGATACCATACCCTGATAACCAAAATTCACTAAATAAGCAGCTTCCTTATTTTCAAATTCTGCCAATTCGTTTTCTAATTGTTCATGATATTTTGTGTGACCCGACATCATTCTTGCGCCCATTGGGTATGCCATACCGTATTGTGAAGCGGCTTCAGCATCAGCTTTTCTAACTTCCGGGTGATTTGCCAACCCTAGGTAATCATTAATACTCCAGGTGATTACATTTTTTCCGTTGAAGGTCATTCTATTGGAGATATCTCCTTCTAACTTAGGGAAAACGTAGTATCCCTCAGCTTGTTCAGCCCATTTTCCTAATGGACCTTTATCATTTACTATTCTTTCAAATAAATCTTTCATTATATGTGTTTTTTGATAAAATGTAATTTATTCAATTACATTTATACGGGGGACAAAGAACGTGATTTTTTTTATGCTATTCAAATGTTATGAAATAAAAAAAAGGGTTTAAAACTTAAATTTTAAACCCCTTTTTTTTTCCTTTATAAGTTACTTTATATATTCAACTACCTCATGTGCTTGTTTTTGTGTATCAAAAAAGCCCTGTTCCTTCATCCATTCATCGCTATAAATTTTTTCCATATAACGGGAACCGTGATCAGGTAAAATTAATACCACTTTAGAATTTTCATCAAACATTCCCTGTTCGGCATATTGCATAGTTGCCTGCATTACGGCGCCACTTGTATACCCGGTAAATAAACCTTCGGTTAAGGTAAGCTCTCTTGCTCTATGTGCAGCAGCTTCATCTGTTACTTTTTCAAAAACATCAATGGAATCGAAATCAGTTGCAGTAGGAATTAAATTTTTACCTAAACCTTCAATTCTGTAAGGATAAATTTCATCTTTATCGAACTCACCTGTTTCGTGAAATTTCTTTAAAATTGATCCGAATGCATCAACGCCCAAAGTTTTAATGTTGGGATTCTGTTCCTTTAAATATTTAGAAACGCCTGAAATTGTTCCTCCCGTACCACTTGCAGCAACTAAATGTGTAATCTCGCCATTGGTTTGATTCCAAATTTCCGGTCCTGTTGAATTATAGTGCGCATCAACATTTAACTTGTTAAAATATTGGTTGATATAAACTGAATTTGCAGTTTCTGAATGCAACCTTTTAGCAACTTGATAATAGGAACGGGGATCATCCGCATCAACATGTGCAGGACAAACATAAACTTTAGCTCCCATCGCTTTAAGCATGTTTATTTTTCCAGCTGACGCCTTTGAGCTAACAGCCAGTATACAATTATAACCTTTTATGATACTTACCATAGCAAGGCTAAATCCAGTGTTGCCTGAGGTCGTTTCAATTATTGTACTGCCTTCTTTTAACAATCCCTGTTTCTCCGCTTCTTCAATGATATGAACTGCAATCCTGTCTTTCATAGAATGTCCAGGATTAAATCCTTCGTATTTTACATAAAAAGTGCCGGGAAGATTTTTAGTTATTTTGTTTAACTTAATTAAGGGAGTGTTGCCAATTAGGTCTAAAATATTGTTACTTATACCTATATTTTGTGCCATTTTTTAAAATTTAATTCAGATATAATATTTTCAAATACGAATTTATGAATAATAATCTAATGTGCAAATTTAATAATTTTTTTTAAATTTTTGTTCTTCCTTCCAAATCAATCACAAAACTATAGTCTCTTGCTGTTTCTTTTAGTGAATCAAATCGCCCTGAAGCCCCGCCATGACCCGCTTCCATATCAATATGCATTAATAAAATATTTTTATCATTTTTTAACTCCCGGAGTTTTGCAACCCATTTTGCAGGCTCAAAATATTGCACTTGGGAATCATGCAATCCCGTTGTAACCAATATATTAGGATATTTTTGCTCAGAAACATTGTCATATGGTGAATATGATTTCATATAATCATAATATGCCTTTTTATTCGGATTTCCCCATTCATCATATTCTCCTGTAGTTAAAGGGATGCTATCGTCCAACATGGTTGTCACAATATCAACAAAAGGTACCGCCGCAATGATTCCATTAAACAATTCAGGAGCCATATTAATGACAGTCCCTACCAATAAACCACCTGCAGAACCTCCAAATGCATACAAATGAGCACTTGAAGTATATTCTTTTTCAATTAAAAATTTAGCGCAATCAATAAAATCGGTGAAAGTATTTTTTTTATGCAACAATTTCCCTTTTTCATACCAATTACGACCTAAATATTCACCGCCTCTTACATGGGCAATAGCAAAAACAAAACCTCTGTCCAACAGGCTTAATCGGGTTATGCTAAAACCGGCATCAATAGAATGCCCATAAGAACCATATCCATATAAAAGCAAAGGTGTGTCTTTGTTTAATTGTGTATTTTTGTGATGAACCAATGATATTGGAATTTCAGTTCCGTCCTGGGCAGTTGCCCATAAGCGCTCACTTATGTAATTATTCTTATCAAACTTCCCTCCTAAAACATCCAGTTCTTTTTTTATTTCTTTTGTTTTAGAAACTACATCAAAATCTATTACAGAAGTTGGAGTTGTCATTGAATTATAACCATAACGGATAATATTGGTATCAAAATCCGGATTGTTATATACACCTGCGGAATATGTTTCTTCCTCAAAAGGAAGGTAAAAATCTTCGGTTTGATCCCAACGAATAATTCTGATTTTATTCAATCCGTTTGAACGTTCTTCAACCACTAAAAAATCTTTAAAAATTGAAATATCTTCCAGTAAAACATCTTCTCTATGTTCAATTACCTCAACCCAATTTTCTTTTGAAGTTTCCTTTTCAGGAGTCTTCATCAATTTAAAATTGGTTGCTTTGTCTTTGTTGGTGAGTATGTAAAAATTCCCGTTGTAATGCGCGATGTCATACTCATGATTTCGCTCTCTTGGTTCAAATATTTTGAATTCTCCGGTCGGATTATCCGCTTCCAAAATGCGATATTCTGATGAAACTGTACTGTAAGAGCCAATTATAATATATTTTTCAGATTTTGTGCCGTAAACAAAAGTATTGAATGACTTGTTTTTTTCAGAATAAACTTCAATATCCTCAGAAGGGTTTGTACCTAAAACATGACGAAATATTTTTTCACTTCGCAATGTCTTTGGGTTTTGACGCGTATAAAAAATTGTTTTGTTGTCATTTGCCCAAGCTGCACCACCTGTTGTGTTTTCAATTTTTTCGGGAAACAATTCACCGGTTTCAAGATTTTTAAATTGTAATGTATACTGCCTTCTCCCAACTATATCTAAGCCAAAAACAGCCAATTCGTTATTTGGGCTTATGGATAGTCCGGAAAGTTTAAAGTAGTTAAATCCTTTTCCAAGTTCATTAACGTCAAACATAATTTGTTCAACAGTTTCTAAACTATCTTTTTTACGTGAATAAATTGGGTATTGGTTTCCTTTTTTAAATCGGGTTATATAAAAGTAGTTCCTTTTTTTATAAGGCACCGACTCATCATCTTCCTTTATGCGCGATTTCATTTCTTCAAATAAATCTTCCTGAAATTGTTTTGTATGGGCTGTTTTAGCTTCATAATAAGCATTTTCAGCATTTAAATAATCGATAACCTCTGGGTTTTCCCGATCATTTAACCAATAATAATTGTCTATTCTAATATCCCCGTGAATTTCCAGCTTCTTCTCTATCTTTCTTGCTTTTGGGGTGATGGTATTGTTCTTTGTCATTTAAATAAATTCTGTTTTTGCAAAAATACTCAATTTGAACCGTTTACAAAAATACAATTGAATAAAATGTATGCGACAATAGCTTGTAAGAAACATAAGTTACCCAAAATAACTTTCACTATTAACAGCTTCTAATCGTTAAAAAACGTATCTTGAAATCCAATTAAATAAACTTTTTCCTGAGCTCTGGTAACAGCAGTATACAACCACCTTAAATATTCAATGTTTTGCCCATCGGGCAAATAAGGTTGTTCAATAAAAACCGTTTTCCATTGCCCGCCCTGTGATTTATGGCAGGTAACGGCATAAGCAAACTTAATTTGCAATGCATTGAAGTAATTGCTGTTTTTAATGGCTAATAATTGTTTGTATTTGGATTTTTCCTGTGCAAAATCTTTGGCAACTTCATGATACAACCGGTTAGATTCTTCGTAGGAAAGCGAAGGAGATTCGGAGGTTAGCGTATCCAATAACAAGACAGTTTCAAATGGTTTTTGATTGGGATAATCAATCATTCTGATTTTTACCTCCGCAAATCTATAACCATACAATTCCTTAGTGTTGAAAATTTCCAAGATTTCACAAATATCTCCGTTTGCAATAAAACCGGCTTCACTTGTTTCTTCCAGCCAAAAATAATTGTTTTTGACAATCATAATATAATCTCCGGATGAAATTTCATTTTCCTGTCCACGAATTTTACTTCTGATTTGCTGGTTGTATTGATTGGCACGTTTATTTGAACGGACAATAAAAGTGGTGTCTTCCACGCCAATATTTGTATATGCGGTATTAATGGCATCTTCAATATCATAGCCATCAATCAAACGAATTAAATCAGGATATCCGAGTTGAAACTGAAAATCATTAAATCCGTCATTTGCCAAAATAAGTCGCAATTCAGTAGCATTCACTAGAATCCCTGAATCGGCATGTTGGCGCATCACTTCATTTAATTCAATTTCAACAACTTCTTTTTGGTAATTTAAAGTCAGTTTATCAGCATCTAATGCAGGGCTAATCGCTAACTTTACCGGAGGCAACTGAGCCGTATCACCTATCAAAACCAATTTACAATGTACGCCAGAATACACATAAGAGATTAAATCATCCAATAAGGATCCGGCTTCAAATAATTTTGCGCCAACCGGCGAATCTGAAATCATAGAAGCTTCATCAACAAAAAATATGGTATTTGAATGTTTATTGGTTTGTAAAGTAAAGTCTACCCCACCCGATTTATTTTTTTTTGGATAATAAATTTTTTTATGAATTGTAAATGCCTGTTTATTTGAATATCCGGAAATCACTTTAGCTGCTCTTCCGGTTGGGGCCAGCAAAACCGCCTTTTTACCAATCCGCCATAAATTATTCACAACCGTACTAATTGTTGTAGTTTTACCTGTGCCTGCGTAACCTTTTATTATAAATAAAGCATTATTATTGGTGTCGAGAATAAAATCTGTTAGTTTTGTAAGTAATAAATCTTGAGAATTTGTGGGTTCAAATGGAAACTTTTCAACCAAATTAACATAAAATTCCTGTGCAGTTTTTGTCATATTTAAAATAAAAAACAAATATACAAATTGATTTATGCATAAAAATTTTTCTCATTAAAAAAAATTTGTAGATTTGCCTTATCCTTAAAATAATAAATACACAAATGACAACATTATTGATTATACTAGTTGGTATTATAGTTACCGCTCTTTTAGCTTATGCAATTGTTAATTATATCCCTAGAAAATTGCATTGGATTCTTTCAACAATTTTAATTCTCCTTTCCGTTTTTTTAATATATAAAATTAATTTTGAAATTAGAAAACCAGTAAAATTCAATAAAGAAAAAAAGGTTAAATACGCTAAAGTAATCAATAATCTAAAAATTATTCGTGATGCTGAAGTTGCCTATAAAACAGTAAATGGGAAATATACTACCAGTGGTGAAGATCTTATTAAGTTTATTGACACTGCTAAATTTGCTTTAACCCAAACAAGATATGTTCCAAAAACTGTTACACTTGGTGGAGGAATCACAAAAGAAATTGAAGAAAGGGTTGTAGACACTATTGGCTATGAAGAAGTTAAAAGTTCTTTTATTGGGAATGATTATAAAAACATGATGAAAATCCCCGGAACCGATCAGAGGTTCAAAATTGAGGTTGGTGAAGTTGAGAAAATTGTGGGATTAACAGCTCCGGTATTTGAAGTGAAGGTAGATAAAGCCCTAATTTTAAAAGGAATGGATGAAAATCTAATAAAACAAGAAAAAGAAGCCATTGGCGGTGAAGAAATTAGAGGGGAATATATAAGAGTAGGCTCATTAACCGATGTTAGCGAGGATGGTAACTGGCCTCCATATTATGATAAAAGAGATAAAAAAGATATCAAATAAAAGTATAGATTATTTAAATCTAGAAGACAACTATCTATCCATCCAACTTTGTTTGGATGGATTTTCTTTTTGTGTTTATAATAAAATACAAGATAAAATTGGCATATTTGCTGTTTATGAATTTGAGAATAGCACGGGTTCTCCATTTATACAGTTGGCATGTGTTAAGGAATTGTTTGCCAAAGAAGAAATACTTCAAAATAATTACAAATCAGTATTTGTTACTCATTTCAATAATTTGGTAACCCAAGTGCCAGAACCATTATTTAACAAAAATAATTTAGCGCCTTATTTGCAATACACTGTTAAAGTATTGGAGAACGATTTTATTTCCTATGATAATCTAAACAATTCAGAAATTACAAATGTGTATATTCCTTTTGTAAATATCAATAATTTTTTATTAGATACTTATGATACATTTGTTTACAAACACTCATCAACAGTATTGATCGAAAATTTGCTAAACCAGTATAAAAATTTAGAGGGCAGTTTTTGCTTTGTAAATGTCACTGGTCAGCATTTTGAAATAGTTGTTATCAAAAATAAAAAATTAGTATTGTTTAATTCTTTTAGCTTTAATACCAAAGAAGATTTCATTTATTATATCCTTTTTACAGCTGAGCAATTGGGTTTAAATCCGGAAGACTTTGAATTAATTCTAATGGGGGACATTGTAAAAGAATCCGAACTTTATGCCATAGTTTATCAATATGTCAGAAATATAAAGTTCTATGCGTCAAACAATACCGCTTTGCAATTAAATGAAATCCCTACCCACTCACATTTTACCTTATTAAATCAATTTAAATAAATGCGCATAATTTCTGGAATACATAAAAGCAAACGCATACAGGCACCTAAAAATTTACCAGTCAGACCTACAACTGATATGGCCAAAGAAGCGTTGTTTAACATTCTTAATAATTTGTATTATTTTAATGATATTGCTGTGCTGGATTTATTTTCAGGAACCGGTAATATTAGTTACGAATTTGGCTCAAGAGGCACAGAAAATATTACAGCTGTTGATGCGCATTCCGGGTGTATTCAATTTATAAATACTACGTCCAAAGCGTTGGATTTATCAATTACCACCATAAAAAGTGATGTTTTTAAATTTTTGGAAAAGTCCAATACAAAATATGATGTTATTTTTGCCGATGCACCCTATGAGTTTGAACTTGAATTGTTTGAGAAAATTGTAACACTGGTTTTTGAAAATAATTTATTGAATGAAGAAGGTATTTTAGTCATTGAACACTCCAAACAAACCAATTTTAAAAACCACACACGATTAAGTTACCAAAAAAAATACGGAGGAAATATGTTCAGCTTTTTTGAAAATGAAGAAATTGCCTAAAATAAGGATTCTATAATTTGTTTTTCGCTGATACCTTCTGCTTCAGCTTTGTAATTTCGTACAATTCGATGGCGCAATATAGAAAAAGCCACAGCCTGAACATCTTCAATATCAGGCGAATATTTCTCATTCACTGCTGCATTTGCTTTCGCCCCTAAAATTAAGAATTGAGAAGCTCTCGGGCCTGCACCCCAATCTATGTAGTCATCTACCATTCTGGTTGAATAATCGGTATTAGGGCGTGTTTTAGACACCAATCTCACAGCATATTCAATCACATTGTCCGCAACCGGAATTCGTCTTATCAACCGCTGAAAATTTGTTATTTCTTCAGCAGAAAGAATTGTATTTACTACTTTTTTCACATCGTTGGTGGTGCTTTTAACCACTTCAACTTCTTCGTTAAAATTTGGATAATCTAAATTTATGGAAAACATAAACCTGTCTAACTGGGCTTCCGGAAGCGGATATGTTCCCTCCTGCTCAATTGGGTTTTGGGTAGCCAGCACAAAGAAAGGATTTACCAATTTATGTTGATGTCCGGAAATTGTTACCGCTCGCTCTTGCATGGCTTCCAATAATGCCGCTTGCGTTTTTGGAGGAGTCCTGTTTATTTCGTCAGCCAGAATGATATTACTGAAAATAGGGCCTTTTAAAAACTTAAAATGGGTTGTTTCATCTAAAATTTCACTTCCTAATATATCGGAAGGCATTAAATCGGGCGTAAACTGGATGCGCTTAAAATCGAGTCCCAACGTTTCTGAAATTGTTTGTACCATTAACGTTTTTGCCAATCCCGGAACGCCAATCAACAAGGAATGGCCACTGCATAAGATGGAAATTAAAATATGGTCTATGGCTTCATTTTGCCCAATAATTACCTTCCCAATTTCTTGTTTAAGGGCTTTATGTTTTTCAACCAGTTCTTTTAATGCAGCAACGTCTGACATATTATTCCTTTTTCCAGTTATTTTTGAAATTACATGATTTATATTGGTCGTTTATTTTAACGTAAGTATCTTTAATTTTGTCTTTAGACCATTTTTCAACAGTTTCTTCTTGCTTTTTTTGCAGGGTTAATTGTTGAATTTTTTCGTAATCTTTGGTAAAATTAGCAGTATGAGCCTCTTCTTTGCTTTTTACCAAAATTATTTTATGCATTTTTGATTCTCCCCTAACTTCATCATAAAAAGGCTCCGTAATTTCACCTGCTTTTAAATTACTTATTCTATTGTATAGATTTGGATCCATGCGCGTTAAATCAAAACGTGTATCATTTGTTTGTGGATTCAACAACAGGCCATTATTATTTTTGGTTTCTGTATCTTCAGAATATTTTACAACAGCTTCCTCAAAGGTTATTTCCCCATTAAGCACTTGTTCCCTAACTTTAACCAATTCATTATATGAGGCTTCTAATTCGGCTTCGCTTACTTTAGGCTGAATTAAAATATGGCGCACATCTCTTTCTTGTCCTTTAATTCTTTCAACCAGAATAATATGAAAACCAAATCCCGATTCAAATGGCTCAGAAATCTCTCCTTCATCCATACTAAAAGCCACTTCTTTAAATTCTTTTATAAAACCGCTTTCTCTGGTAAGCGTATACAATCCTGCAGCTCCCGGACCATTTCCTGCAACGGCAGGGTCATCAGAATTGATTATTGCTTTTAATTTAAAGCTGAAACCACTTTCGATTTCTTTTTTAATTTCTTTCAATCTTTCAATAACACGGTTTGTTTCTTCTTCAGAAGGTTTGATATATTTTACAATTTGGGCCAATTCAATTTCAGCACTAAATTCAGGTAAATTTCCGTCTTTTTCAAGATTTTTAAAATAGGTTCTCACCTCCTCTGGAGTCACATCAATTTTTTCGATAATACTTGCTCTTTCTTTTTGAATAAGCAGCTGTTCTTTTTGGATTTCGTACAATTCCTTTCTTAAATCTTCTTCATCGTTAAATCCGTACATTTTCACTACTTTCTCCATTGTTCCCAATTGTTGGGTAAAATAAGAAATATTTCGCTCAACCTCTTGATTTATTTCAGCATCAGTAGTCACAATACTGTCAACTACTGCATGATGTGCAAGCAGTTTTTGAGTCATAACTTCTTCCAATATTTCGCAATCAGTAATGTCCAATTTACCTTCAATACGTTGTTGTAATTCTTTTTTGAATTTATCAATATCTGAATCCAGTACTATATTTTTTCCAATCACAACAGCAACGCCATCTATTTTTATACGTTCTTGTTTCATTTGCTCTTGCGCATTTATTCCTGTAATAAATAACAGTAATGCTATTACAATTGTATTTTGTTTCATCTGTTTAATTTTTATTTTTTGTGGGAACAGATGCTGTTCGCCAGTTATCATTCCTTTTAGTGTCAAAATTTGAAATGCTCGTTTCATTCTAATATATTTCAAATTGTTGTTTTTTAATTGCATCGTTAATTAACGTTTCTTCAATATTTCTTAATAACAATAATTTACGCTGATGTAAAATCATTTGTTTAACAGTAGGTGTGATATAGCTTTTTGGAGCAATTTCATTACTTAATAATACCTTTTTTATAGCGATCAAATATAAGCTTAATGAGTCTTCTTTTTGAATAAAATTATCTTTTTTTAACAACTGCTGTTTATCCTCCGTTTTTAAAATTGGAATTTCATTTATTAAATCATTGTATTTAACCCAAATTGAATCATTTAAATAATGTGACTGTAAAAAAATCTCCTTTTTCTTTAAATTCTCAAAATCTGATTTTTTGGTTGATTTAAATAGTTTTATAAGCTCATTTCTATTTAAAACATCCTTCCCAATTTTAATATATTTAAATTTAACTAATTCTTCATTAAGCTTGAAATTTTCATTGTTATTTAGATAAAACTGTTCAATATCGTCATCCGTAATTATAGTGTCCAAATATTGTTTTACCGCGGCTTCTTTATAGGAGTTTATAAACAAATCTTCCCGGTATTTTTTAACCAAATCTTCAAACTCATCGTTCTTATTTTCTAAATTTAATTGGGCCTTGTACAATAATAGTTGCTGTTTCACCCAATTATTGATGTAATTATTTACCAGCGTTATGCTATCTTGCTTACTGAGGTCTTTTGTAAAAACAGCCCTTAAATCATCTTTATATAAGTAGGTTTCATTCACCCTTGCAACAGCCTGTTGGTCATCTTTTTTAAAGGTAAAATAATCACAGGATTGTAAAAGAAAAAGTGACAATGTTAAATAAAAATATGTTGGTTTCATCTGTTTATATTGTATTTTTTATTGGTACAGCTGCGGTTCGCCATTAATCATTTTTGTGTGTATCAAAATTTGTTATGGCTCGTTTCATTTGTTCTTTATTATTTGATTTTTATTAGTCAAATGGAATTCCCTAAGAACCTATCGGCTGGTTCGACAAATCTGTTTATGGTCATTTCATAAAAGATTTTTCTGCCTTAAAAAGACCTGTTTAAATTTAACAAAATCGCTGCAATTTATTTTTTATTATTGGTAAGTGATGTTAAAGGAATCACAAAGAAATAATCCCTTCAATTTTTTCAGCCTCCATGTATATTGAAATGATATCATCGGCATTATCCATAATCACATGAATAGAAACACTTGTGAATTTTCCTGTTTTTGAAGACGTCTTGGTTATCACAGCTCCTTTAAAATCAAATAAATTCTCAACCTCCTTTATCTTTTCTTCGTGGTTGGAAACAATAAATTTAAATAAGTATTCAGACGGAAAAATGTTACTTTCGTCTAATTTTTTCTTCAACTTTTCGTAAAATTCTATTCTATTATCCATTTCTTTTTTAAAACTAAAGCTTTGCAAATATAATACCGTTTTTTATTGATGTTAATATTTAGCTAACAAAATTACAAGATTATTTTTAGTATCATTTAATGAATACCTTATTTTTGTGGAATGCAAACTAAAATTGTAATCACTGGAGGCCCCGGAACCGGCAAATCCACCGTAATAAAAGAATTGGTTAAACGCAATTTTATGTGTATGCCTGAAATTTCGAGAGAGATTACCCAAAATGCCCGACAAAATGGCACGGAACAACTATTTTTAACAAAACCCTTATTGTTTAGTGAATTGTTACTGGAAGGACGTGTAAATCAATATATCGAAGCAGAAAAAAAGAATAGCGCTAAGGTATTTTTCGACAGGGGTATTCCAGATGTCCATGCCTATATGAATTATATTGGTGTCGATTATCCAAAAACCTATATCAACACCAGTAAATTTTACCGTTATAATTATATTTTTCTCATGGCTCCCTGGGAGGAAATTTATATTACAGACAATGAGCGCTACGAAAATTTTGAACAGGCATTGGCTATTCATAACCACCTTGAAAAAACTTATGCCGAATTAAATTATGATATTATTGCTGTTCCAACTGGTACCATTGAAGAAAGGACCGATTTTATTTTAGCTTTCATAAAATAATGGTTACACCACAAGAAATACTTAAAAAATATTGGGGATACGGCCAATTTATAGGCCCTCAGGAGGAAATTATATCTTCCGTTTTAAAAGGTGAAAACACCATTGTATTGTTGCCGACCAGCGGCGGAAAATCGATTTGTTATCAGGTTCCCGGATTAATTTTAGAAGGGGTTTGCATTGTAATTTCACCTTTGATAGCCTTAATTCATGACCAGGTTAATTATTTAAAGGAAAAAAATATAAAAGCCATTGCATTAACTTCCCAACTTTCCCAGGACGAAATCATCATTGCTTTCGACAATTTACAGTTTGGCGGTTTTAATTTTTTATACTTATCTCCAGAAAAACTGCAATCAAGTTTTATTCAGGAAAAAATTAAACAATTAAACGTTTCCCTTATTGCCATTGATGAAGCACATTGTATTTCAGAATGGGGCCACGATTTCAGACCTTCTTATTTAAAATTAAGCCTGCTGAAAGAATTGAAACCAGAAGCTACTTTTATTGCACTTACTGCAACGGCAACTCAACGAGTTTTGGAAGATATCCAAAATAACCTGGGGTTAAAAGAAGCCAAGATCATTAAAAAATCATTTAAACGTGAAAATTTAAATTATCACGTTCGCATTACAGAGGATATTTATGGCAAACTGCTTCAAATTTTAGCCAAAATAAACGCTTCAGTCATTATTTACACCAACAACCGAAAACAAACCAAGGAAGTCTGTAATTTTTTACAGAAAAATAAATTTAAAAGCAGTTATTATCACGGCGGATTGTCCAATGCCGAAAAAAATGAAGCCTATACCAATTGGATGAGCGACAAAACACCTATAATGGTGGCCACAAATGCTTTTGGAATGGGCATCAACAAATTAAATGTGAGGGCTGTTATTCATATAAAAATACCAAACAGTCTGGAAAATTACATTCAGGAAGCTGGAAGAGCAGGAAGAGACGGAAAAACATCCTACGCCATTATTTTAGCCAATAAAACAACACTGTATGAAGCTTCGGCAAAATTTGAATCCAATACCGCCACCACCAAAACCGTAAAACTCGTTTATAATCACCTGAATCAGTATTATGCCATTTCCATGGGCGAAATGCCAACTCAATTATTCAGCTTTTCATTACAGGAATTTTGTGCAACCTATAACTTAAGCTTATTGTTAACGTACAATGCCATAAAGGTTTTAGAAAGGGAAAATATTCTTTTGCTTGATGAAAATTACAGCAAAAAATCAACACTAAAATTTTTGGTCAACAACAATCAAATTTTCGATTATTTAAGCAATCACCCTTCATCAAATGAATTAATTAAACTGATATTGAGAAGTTATGGAGGTGTTTTTGAGCATTATACCATTATTAATGAATACAAACTTTCCAAAAAATTAAATTGTCCAAAAAATGAGGTGATCAGGCAATTAAAAGAATTGCACAGTAATGGCATAGTATATTATAGTTATGAAAACACAACCTCACGACTATCATTTTTAATTGCGAGGGATGACAATTATACCATCAATAGTATTTCAAAAAATATTGAGCAACAAAATAATTTAAAATTGGAAAAACTAAAAGCCGTTATTTCCTATATTGAGAACACAAAAACATGCAGAACAATTCAGTTTCTCTCCTATTTTAATGAATACGTAACGGAGCCTTGCGGTACTTGTGATAATTGTTTGGCGAAAAAAGCAAAAAATAATTCAATAAAAACCATTTTAGATCAAATCCTTAAATTGCTTAAAGATCGTGTGCTTTCCTCACAAGAATTGGTTGTACTGTTAGATTATTCAGAAACTGAAATTTTAAATTCATTAAAAATACTCTTAGAAAAAAATAAAATAACGATAACTTCGCAAAATAAATTTAAACGCACTTTTTAATGAAAGATTTACGCATTGTATTTATGGGAACTCCTGATTTTGCCGTTGCGAACTTAGAGGCACTTATAAAAGCAAAATTCAACGTGGTTGGTGTGGTGACTGCGCCTGATAAACCCGCAGGAAGAGGCCGAAAAATTCAACAATCTCCTGTAAAAAAATACGCATTGGAACAAAACCTGGTTGTTTTACAGCCCAGCAATTTAAAAAGTGAAGAATTTATTACCCAATTGAAAAGTTTAAATGCCAATTTACAAATTGTTGTAGCATTTAGAATGTTGCCAAAAGATGTGTGGCAGCTTCCAGAATATGGAACATTTAACCTGCACGCGTCTCTTTTACCAAATTACAGGGGAGCAGCGCCCATTAATTGGGCCATTATTAACGGTGAAACCAAAACTGGGGTATCTACTTTTTTTATTGATGAAAAAATTGACACAGGAAATATCATTTTACAGGAAGAAGTGAGCATTGGCGATGATGAAACTTTAGGTGAATTACATGATAAGTTAATGGAAGAAGGCAGCAGATTGGTCGTAAAAACAGTTAAGCAAATTGAAAAAGGGAATGTTACAACCATTAAACAACCCGAAATTGAGGAAAAATCGGCTCCAAAAATATATAGTGAAACTTGCAGAATAAATTGGAATGACACTTTATCCAATACCTACAATTTAATAAGAGGTTTAAATCCCTACCCTGCAGCATGGACAACGCTCACAAATAATAATGAAGAAATTAAAGTTAAAATTTATGGTGTAAAAAAGGAATTTGCATCGCATCATTATAAAACCGGAACCTTAATTACTTCCAAAAATGAAATTAAAGTCGCTGTTAACGAAGGTTATATTATTCTGGAAAGTTTACAGCTTGCGGGCAAAAAACAAATGGACAGCAAAAGTTTGTTAAATGGCTTCCGATTTCATGAAAATGCACACATGCAATAAACCCCATATTTTATTGGGCTTCAGGCATATTTCACAAATAATGGCTTAGGTTATTAACATTTACCGCTATTTATCAACAAAAACATCATTTTTTTTAGCAAAAACTTGCACAAACCCTTATTCCGTATAACTTTGTTAAGCTATTTAGTAGCAAAATTATGTTTAACCAATTAATTTAATATTTAAATTTATGAACAAATCAGATTTAATTGATGCAATGGCAGCTGATGCCGGTATCACAAAAGCAGCCGCAAAAGCAGCTCTAGAATCATTAACAGAAAATGTAACAGGCGCTCTTAAAAAAGGAGAAAAAGTAGCTTTAGTTGGATGGGGAACTTGGTCTGTTTCTAAAAGAGCAGCAAGAGAAGGAAGAAATCCTCAAACAGGAAAAACCATTAAAATTGCAGCAAAAAACGTTGTAAAATTTAAAGCAGGTGCTGGTCTTGCAGATGCAGTAAACTAATATGTAAGAATTATTTCTTATAACACTAAACTCTCTAAAATACTTAGAGAGTTTTTTTTATTGATAATTTTTACTATATTTAAGAAATCATTACTACTACTATGTTAATAAAAAATCCATCAAAAGGCAGATTACTGGTTGCAGAACCTTCCATATTAAATGACAAAGCATTTAACAGATCGGTAATTTATTTAACCGAACATGGAGAGGAAGGTTGTATTGGATTTATTTTGAACAGACCTTCTCAGTTTGTTCTGAATGATTTAATACCCGAAATAAATTGTAATTTCAAAATATATAATGGAGGTCCCGTAGAACAAGAAAACCTTTATTTTATACATAATTCTCCTGATTTAATTCCCAATAGTATCCAAATAGACAAAAATATTTATTGGGGCGGCAATTTCGAGACTTTAACGGATTTGTTAAACGATAATCTTATTCAACCTTCCGATATTCGATTTTTCTTAGGCTATTCAGGCTGGTCAATAGATCAATTAAAAGAAGAATTAAATGAATCTTCCTGGGTTGTCACTGAAAATAAATACAAGAATTTGTTGCAGGAAAACAGCACTACTTTATGGAAAAATCAGTTGATGGAATTTGGTGGTGAGTATCAAATATGGGCAAATGCACCTAAAAATCCGGCATTAAATTAAATCACTTAAGGCCAAAGACAATTCTTTGGAAACTTTCTTATTAAAATTATATTTTTTATATTGTGTAATCGGCTGAATGCCCACAATAGAATTTGTGATAAAAACCTCATCAGCTTTTTGCAGTTCAAAAGGAGAAATTTCAACTTCATCGATGGTATAATCATCACTTTTTGAGACCATTTCCAGTATTTTTTTTCTTATGATTCCTTTGATGCAACCTTCAGTAATTGATGGCGTTTTAATAGCGTTTCCTTTTACCACAAAAATATTTCCGTTGATTGCTTCAACCACATGTTTTTTTTCATTCACCAAAATACAATTGTCAAACCCATTTTCCGAGGCGTAAATACTCGCCAAAACATTGGTTATCTTGTTGGTGGTTTTAATGGTTGATAAAATATCGGAATTCAGGTAATAATCCTTAAAAATATCAACAGCATATGTTTCTTTAACCAAACTTACTAAGGGCGAAGCCTCAACTAAATAGTTAATTTGGTTACTGGTTGGATTGTAAAGTCCGCCATCTTTTCTAAAAACAGTCAATCTAACCCGAGCATTTTCCAAGTTATTTTGTTCCACAGTTTTCAGCAATTCGCTTTCAAAAAATTCCATGGTAAAATTCAAGGGAATCTCCATGCGCAACATTCTCATAGAAGCCATCAACCTAAAATAATGATCTTCTAAAAAAATTACTTTTAAATTCACAATTTTAAGCGTTTCAAATAGTGCATCTCCATAATTAAAAGCCCTGTTATTTGAATATAAAATCGGCTTTGATTTATCCATAAAGCTGCCATTAAAATTTACCATATCTTAAAATATTTGGAGACAAAACTACATAAAAAAACCTTGAAGCTATTCAAGGTTTTTTATACTCATTTATTTTTTATGCACCAATGGTGCGTTTAAGTTCATCAATTTGGTTTTCCCAAAACATTTTAGAATCTTCAACCTCATCTTCTTCGGCAAAATCGGTAACAATTAAGGAAACATCTTTTGTAATCTCATCTACTTCAATCCTAAACTCGAAGAACGTTTTATCTTCACCATCACCTTCATTTAACCACTTGAATTTAATTTTTTCATCCGGACGTTCCTGAAGCACTTTGGCTTGTTCCTCAGACCCATTCCAAATAAAAGTATAAATTTCTCCTCTCGAATTTACATTATCAGCAAACCATTCTGAAAGTCCCGAAGGTGAACCAAAATATTGATAGAGCATGTGTGGTGAAGCCGTTATTGGAAATTCCATTTCAAATTTTAATTTTGTAATCATAGTCTATTTTTGAATGGGCAATATAAATAAATATTCGTTTTAAAAAAAATTATAATTTAAAAATTAAAACTAATTATTTTGCGCTACGAAAGTTTTATTTTTTATATTTGCACCCTTAATAAATGGCGTGGTAGCTCAGTTGGTTAGAGCGTCGGATTCATAACCCGGAGGTCTCCAGTTCAATTCTGGATCACGCTAC
>JAGXIN010000039.1 GCA_024635575.1 Flavobacteriia bacterium | reverse complement strand
TCTTTACTCATTTGAAGGTTTAGGTCTTTCAATCCAAGAATTTGCTGACGCAAAGCAGCGTGGTAATCAATGCTTTCTTTATGGGTATCTTCTACTTTTCGCTCAAAAGTCTGAATTTTTTCCTGGAGCGGACTTAATATGCTTTTTAAGTTTTCCTTGTTTTGCTCCGTAAATTTAACAGATTTCTCTTCCAATATTTTACTTGCCAAAATTTCAAACTCCTTGCTGAATTTTTCCTGTAATTTTTCAACTTCAGCTTTATTCTCATTTAACTTTTCTTCCAAATTATTAAATTCAGAAACCTTCTGCGTTAACCTGATATCTATCTGATGTTTTTCTTCATTTAAAATTATTTTTTCCTGATTCAACTTATTAACATATAATTCATTAAGTTGTTTTTCTTCAAGTAAAAGTTTATTTCTGACTTCCAGCTCGGAAGTCACTTTTTCGAAATTGCTTTTGGTTAATAATTTGCCTATTATAAAGCCGAGAACCAAAAAAATCAAGGCAATTATTACATATAAAATAAATTCAATCATCACAATTTTAATATAAATATTAGTTTATAAAAGTAAGAATTTTATATTTGCGGAATAACCGGTATTTTAAAAATAGAATCCGAGTTATCAACAAACATTATGAAAGTAATTGGTCGATTTATATTATACACACTTTTAGGTTGGAAAATTGTTGGAAGTTTCCCTAGATCTTTAAAAAAATATGTCATTATTGCTGCTCCTCACACGCATTGGATTGATTTTCCTTTGGGAATTGCGATTAAATGGGCAGAAGGTTTACCGGCAAATTATATTGGAAAAGCCTCCTTATTTAAACCGCCTTTCGGATTTATATTTAGATGGTTGGGCGGAACTCCCATTGAAAGAAGCACAAGCAACAATAAAGTTGAAACTATTGTTAACATCTATAATTCTCAGGAAAATTTAATTTTAGTATTGGCTCCAGAGGGAACACGTAAAAAAGTAACCGATTGGAAAACAGGTTTTTACTATATAGCAAAAGGAGCAAATGTGCCTATCGTAATGATTGCTTTTGATTTTAAAAATAAAGAAGTTAAAGTTGCAGAACCCTATTATTTAACTGATAATATGGAAAACGACTTTAACTTCTTTCAAAAATTTTATGCAGGTGTACTGGGTAAAATTCCCGAAAACTCTTAAGCTTTATAAAAAGGCAATTTCACCACAACGGCAGGTATTGCTTTATTTCTAATTTGAATGAAAATATTTATGCCAATTTTGGCATAGGCTTTTTTTACATAACCCATCCCGATTCCTTTTTTAAGTGAAGGACTCATAGTTCCTGAAGTTACTGTTCCAATTATTTCCCCAGCTACATTTAGTATTTCGTAGTCATGACGGGGAATTCCTTTTTCTGTAATTTCAAAAGCGATTAATTTTTTTGAAACGCCTTCCGCTTTTTGTTTTTTTAAGGCTTCGGAATTGGTGAAATCTTTTGTAAACTTCGTAATCCATCCCAAACCGGCTTCAATAGGTGAGGTGGTATCATTAATGTCGTTTCCGTATAAACAGAATCCCATTTCTAAACGCAAAGTGTCTCGCGCAGCAAGACCAATTGGCTTAATTCCGAATTTTTCACCCGATTTAAAAATGGCGTTCCAAATAAGTTCCGCATCTTTATTTTTAAAGTAAATTTCAAATCCGCCAGATCCCGTATAGCCGGTAGCGGATACAATCACATTTTCAATTCCGGCAAAAGTGCCAATTTTAAACGTGTAATATTCCATTGCGGATAAATCAATATCGGTTAATGACTGCAGCGCTTTGGCGGCATCTGGTCCCTGAACGGCCAATAAGGACAATTCATCTGAACTGTTTGTCATTTCAACACCCAAATCATTATGTTGCAAAATCCAGTTCCAGTCTTTTTCAATATTGGAGGCATTCACTACCAAAAAATATTTTTCTTCGTTTATTCTGTAAACCAATAAATCATCAACAATTCCACCGTCATTATTGGGCAAACAACTGTATTGAACTTTTCCGTCAACCAATACAGAAGCATCATTTGAAGTTACTTTTTGAATCAATGCCAAGGCATTTTTTCCTTCCAAATAAAATTCCCCCATATGTGAGACATCAAAAACACCAACGCCGTTTCTCACGGTTTCATGTTCTATGTTAATTCCTTCATATTGTACAGGCATCATGTAGCCTGCAAACGGCACCATTTTAGCGCCTAATGACTCGTGAATATGAGTTAAAGCAGTATTTTTCATCTAAAATTGTTTTGTGACGCTAAACTACGAATTATTCAAGAAATGCATTGGTATTAATTTACCTTTTTAAGATCATATATTTAAATGCTTATATATTTTAACAATAATTGACAGCAATTTATTGTCAAAAAATATTTTGGGCGTTCCCTTTCAGGTCAGGCTTTCGCGCTCGCTTTTTTTTGTGAAAACAAAAAAAGAGCTCAAACAATTAGTTTACCCTGAGCGCAGCCGAAGGGTTCTATCCTTAACGCAACTTAAATTGATAATGAATCCTGTGTCCCGAATCAGTGGGGCATAGGTGCGGGATAAAAATTAAGTATTGAAAACTTAGAATTTCAACTTTTAATATCCTGAATCTTTATACCTTTTACATTTAACATCGCAACTTTAAGAAGCTTAACTACCAAATTGTTTGCTATTTTATTTTATATTTGGATTTATTAAACACCAATCCATAAAACAATGAAATTTTTCAGCCTTAAAATATTCTTATTCCTTTTTGTTTTCTCAGCAGGCTATGCCCAAAATAACGATACGCCGCAAGATTTTCTTAAAAAAGAATTTCATGCGGAAAGGCGAGAGCAGCTTCGCGATAAATTGCCTAAAAACAGTGTCGCCGTTTTTTTTGCAAACCCGGTAAGAAACAGAGCAAACGATGTTCAATATGTATACCATCAAGATCCCAATTTTTATTATTTAACGGGCTATAAAGAACCGAATGCATTGCTTTTTATTTTTAAAGAAAATCAAACGATTGGAAACAAAACTTTTAATGAAGTAATATTCGTCCAGGAACGCAATGAATGGGCTGAAATGTGGAACGGAAAACGATTGGGAGTTGAAGGCGTACAGGATGAATTGGGATTTAAAGTCGCATATAACGGTGGCGAATTTAAAAGTTATGATATCGATTTTTCCAAATTCGATAAAATTTTATTTGAAAACTTTAATAATGATGTCAGGGACACCAGAGAAAGTGCTGACTTGTTTGATTTGATAAAGGTATTTAAAGAAAAAGTTTCTTTTGATTTAGTCAATTTAAACAATCCTACAAATGATAAAATGTACAATGAAACCAAAAAAAGAATTGATACAGAAACGCTTCAGAAATTAATGACTTCATTAAGGGAAATAAAAACAAAGGAAGAATTGGTGTTGTTAAAAAAAGCGATCAATATTTCGGCAATAGGGCAATTGGAAATGATGAAAGCCATCAATCCAAAGATGTCTGAAAGGGAAGCACAAGGTGTTCATGAATTTGTGTACAAAAAATATGGCGCCGAATATGAGGGATATCCGTCAATTGTAGGTGCAGGAAATAATGGCTGTATTTTGCATTATGTAGAAAACAATAAAGTAAATATTGGTGATAATAATTTGATTTTAATGGATTTAGGCGCTGAATATCACGGATATACAGCCGATGTTACACGTACAATTCCAACAAATGGAAAATTTACCGAAGCGCAAAAATTAATTTATGATTTGGTTTATAAAGCTCAGGAAGCTGGAATAGCAGCCTATAAAATTGGTACCAATATGAGGGAACCAAATGACATTGCAAGGAAAGTTATCAATAAAGGCCTCGCTGATTTGGGCATTATTGCCAATGAAAACAGTAGGCATAATTATTTTCCTCATGGAACTTCACACCACATTGGTTTGGATGTTCATGACCCGGGAAATTATGAAAAATTTGAAGAGAATATGGTGGTTACCATGGAACCCGGAATTTATATTCCTATTGGAAGTGCTTGTGATGAAAAATGGTGGGGAATTGGCGTGAGAATTGAAGATGATATTTTAATAACAAAAGAAGGACCAGTAATTTTATCGGCAATGGCTCCAAGAAAATCGGAAGAAATTGAAGCCGCGATGGAGCTGCCAAGTGTTTTAGATAATTTTGCCTTACCAAAATTGGACTAGTCATATTATTGTTTTCTTCTAATTTGAGATAAACAAAATGATTAAGATTTATACAGGTTATCTGAAGTTTATAATTTCATTTAAAATAATATAATAATATAAGAAATGAAAGCATTTGTGTTACATGAGTATCTGTTTATATCCAGTTCAAATCGTTTTATTTTTTTTTCAAATTTTTAATTACTACTTTTAACATAAAAAAAATACTTGCCCATATGAAAAACAACATAAAATACTCCGTAAAATTAAGTTTTGAGGAAATAAAATTGCCGCCTTTTGAGGAAATCCTGATCCTCGGGAAAAATTCTCCCCATGGAAAAGCAGGAATTTCTAAATCCTTCGATTTATTGATTCCAAATGGTTTTGAAATCATTGACAGTGATCATGGGAATGTAGATTGCGTTTTTGTCAACAAACGAATTTTGGCCAAAATGCCAAAAGACAGGATATTGAAAATACTGACTTCCAATGTATTTCCTTATGTTTCCGAAAAGGAAATTTTAAAAGTTGATTTTAAGATAATGATTTCATTTACAGTAGTGGAAGATGAAGTTTAATAGAAAATAAAGTATTCTTCTGAATTAGAATATTTTTTACAGATGTTAAAAAATAAACGTTATGAAAATAGAATATTTTATACGAAAAGATTTTCTGACAGTGAATCCTTATTCAGGCCTAAATGCCGTTAAAAAAGAATTGTTAGAGCAATCAGCGATGGTCGTTCAAAATGATGAAGGTATTTTTTATGGCATTTTAACCACCAGTGATATTGTTCAAAATCCAAAAACCTTGATAATTGACTGTTTAAGCATCAAGGAATTAATTAATTGTGAGCTTTCCATTGAAGATGCAATTTATAAAATGGATACCGCCAAAGCGGATGTGCTTCCTGTTGGTGAAAACGGAAAGTTTGTAGGCTTGGTATTTAAAAATGAACTTTACAAATACATTTCCGATTATAATTTAGAACTGGAAAACATCATTAAGGAACGAACAAAAGAACTTGAAGAAGCCATAGCCACAAAAGACTTGGTTTTTTCAATAATAGCGCACGATTTAAAAAAACCTTTTAATGCAATCTTGGGTTTTACGAATCTTTTGAAAAATAAAATTAGAAACTTTGATATTGATAAGTCTGAAAAATTAATTTCCGGCATGTATTTTCAGGCAAGGAGTACCTATAATTTATTGGAAAACCTATTAAATTGGGCGAGTAGCAATTCCAATCAAATTGTTTTTAATCCAACACCATGCAATATTTCAACAATATGTGATGAAATAATTAATCAGATTGGGGAATCCGCCCAACAGAAAAACATAGCAATAAACTCATTTCATAGAAATGAATTGTATGCCTTTGCAGATAAAAATATGTTAGGGGTCATTTTAAGAAATTTGCTTTCAAATGCCATTAAATATACTGAAAGCAATGGCAAAATTGAAATTTATTCAATGCCGGTTGGTGAATTTGTTGAAATCACCTTTTCGGATAATGGAATTGGAATGACAAAGGAAGTTATAGCCAAATTATTTAGTACGGATTTATACGAATCTGAAGCAGGAACGGAAAATGAAAGTGGAACTGGCTTGGGTTTGGTGATTTGCAATGATTTTATCCAAAGAAATCACGGAAAAATTTGGGGTGAAAACAATGCTGAAAAAGGAGCTTCATTTAAACTTACCCTGCCAATTTATAAGAAAGAAGTGCATAATTTACATAAAACGTTAGCTTTGAAGAGTGATAGTGATAAATAAGACTTCTTTTAAATTGCCATTACCCTGAGTTTATTCTAGTCTCGCAAAGGAAAATATCATCTGCATAAAATAGCTTCTTTAAAAATAATATGTAAAATAATTGTCCATTCTTTATTTTTTCCTTTTTTTATTTCCTTTTCAATCTTTCAGCCTTTTGCTTTGAAAAATCATCAATTTTTCAATGATAACGCATTTTTCCAATCTGCTATCAAATCCTCAATATGCTCAATCCCTACTGAAATTCTTAACAAATTATATTGTGTGGGACTGTCTGGACCCTCAACCGATTTACGATGTTCCACCAGACTCTCTACACCTCCCAAACTAGTGGCAAGCGTAAAATATGCTAATTTAGCTGCTATTGCTGTAGTTTCACTCTCAGTTCCCTTGATTAAAACCGAGAGCATGGCTCCAAATCCTTTTTTTTGCTGCTTTTTTGCCAATAAATGTTGTGGATGGCTTTGCAATCCAGGATAGTTAACTTTTTCAATTTTTGGATGATTTTCCAAATATTTGGCCAATTTCATGGCATTTTTGCTCTGCTTTTTAATGCGTAAATGAAGTGTTTGAATCCCTCTTGCAATCAACCAGCAGTCGAATGGAGCAGGGACAGCACCCGAGAACACTTGAATATTTTTAATTTTTTCAGCAATTATTTCATTATTCATAACAACACAGCCTCCAATAACATCACTATGTCCGCCAAAATATTTGGTGGTTGAATGCACTACAATATCTGCCCCAAGTTCCAGCGGATTTTGAAAAACTGGTGTCAGCCATGTATTGTCAACGGCGCATATGGCCTTGTTTTGGTGAGCTATTTCTGAGATGGCAGAAACATCGCTTAATTTTAATTGCGGATTTGAGGGGGATTCCAACCAGATTAATGCAGTATTTGTTTTTACGGCTTTTTTAACGGTTTCAATATTTGACATGTCAACCAAATCATAGGACAAGTTCCAACGATTGAATACTTCCTCCATCAACCTTTTAATTGCATAATAAATGTCGTCAGGTAAAAGAACATGATCTCCGGTTTTTAAACTTTGAAAAACGGCGCTAATAGCTGCCATTCCTGACGAAAAAGCAAATGCTTGCTTACCGTTTTCCAATATTGCAATGGCTTCTTCAACGATGGCACGATTTGGATTGTTGGCACGAGAATACACAAAATCGTTCGCATAAGATCCGTCACTATTTCGCTTGTAGGTACTCGACAAATAAATAGGAGTGCTTACCGGAGCAGAATCACTATATTTATTTTCAGTGCTTTTTATAGCTATTGTCTCAAATTTTGGTTTTGATTTCATGGATCTATTCATAAAATTAGAATGTTTAAAAATAATCTTAATTTTTAACTTATTGAATAAAATTAAAGTAAGTCTTAAAAAAAAAAATAAAAATTTAAAACAATCTTATTTTGTATATCTGTTCTTTGGGAAAGTGGAGTAAGGGTTATTTGATTTTGCCCTAATTGAGTGAAAGATATTCTTTTTTGAGATATTCGTGACCGAGAGTTACAAAGTGCTGGGCGCTGTTTGCTTGATTCAATTCATCTGAATCAGCTATTGGCTGATCATTATAAACATAAATAGTTCTCTGATATAAGGTAGCTTTATTAAAATTGTTTGGCAAAATTTCATAAACCTTAATACATATCAAATCATCATTATCGTAATAAAAAACTTTCGATTTAATAAAATTATTATACAAGTGATCTTTATATTTTACCCTAACAATTGATTTGTTTTTTAAAACAATATTTTTATCTGACTCATTTGTGGTTATGAGTCTCTTATTACCATGTATTACCAACTCATCCAACTCCTCAATATCAATTTTATCAAAATCATTTGCTTTAAAATCTATCTTGGAAATATAGGAATCGATGATATCCACTTTCTGGTCTATAAAAGACGAAGTCGATTTTTTATTTTCAATAAGTGCGGG
>JAGXIN010000038.1 GCA_024635575.1 Flavobacteriia bacterium | reverse complement strand
GTTTGTGGGATATATACAATTGGCTGAGTTAAAAGACATGGCCAGTATTACCCATCTTACCTATAGCAAATCTGTCATCATGGCCACTTATATGTTGTGTGGTTTTGCCAACTTTGCATCAATTGGCATTCAAATTGGCGGTATTGGCTCCTTGGCACCTGGACAAAGAAAAACATTATCGGAATTCGGTCTAAAAGCAGTAATAGGCGGATCAATCGCATCTCTGTTATCTGCGACAATTGCCGGGATGATTATTGGATAAAAAGTCCTCTGGTTCCCGAAGGGTAATTTTATGATTAATGTCTTAAATAAGAAATAGAATGTTGTCTCGTTTATTTTTAAACAAATAAACGCCTTTAACACATAAACGATAAAATGAAACAAGCATAACAAATTTTGATACACAAAATAATCATTAATGGCGAACAGCATCTGTTACCGCTAAAAAATAAAATTTAAGCAGATGAAACAATACCTAGACTTAATTAAATACGTTCAAGAAAAAGGAACGCTGAAAGAAGACAGAACAGGAACTGGAACAAAAAGTGTATTTGGTTATCAGATGCGGTTTGATTTAAATGAAGGATTCCCTATGTTGACAACAAAAAAACTGCATTTAAAATCCATTATTTATGAGTTGCTGTGGTTTTTAAAAGGGGACACCAATATTCAATATTTGAAAGAACATGGCGTAAAAATATGGGATGCCTGGGCAAATGAAAATGGTGATTTAGGTCCAGTTTATGGACATCAATGGCGTAACTGGAATAGTGAAGGGGTAGATCAGATTGCAGAAGTAATAAATACCATAAAAACAAATCCTGACAGCCGAAGAATGCTTATTTCAGCCTGGAATCCTAGTGTTTTACCTGATACATCTGTGTCTTTTTCCGAAAATGTTGCCAACGGCAAAGCTGCTTTACCGCCTTGTCACGCCTTTTTTCAATTTTATGTGGCCGACGGAAAGTTATCCTGCCAATTATACCAACGCAGCGCCGACATTTTTTTAGGAGTGCCTTTCAATATTGCTTCCTATGCATTATTTACAATGATGATTGCACAAGTTTGCGATTTAAAACCAGGGGATTTTATCCATACTTTTGGTGATGCACACATTTATAGCAATCACAGCGAACAAATTAAATTACAGTTATCAAGAACTCCCAGAGAATTGCCAAAAATGGAAATTAATCCAAAAGTTAAAAATATCTTTGATTTTACCTTTGAAGACTTTAACTTAGTAAATTATAATCCGCATCCGCACATTAAAGGAGACGTTGCTGTTTAGCATTCAAAATAAATTTTAGCCTAAAAAATTAAATTGGCAACAAATCGTCCTTAGGAATTATTGAAATTTAATAATTCTTTAATAAACAGTTTGCAAAACTTTTAATATATTTAACCTTCATAAAGAAAAAGGAAAATGAATGCATCTAAACTAAAAACCGCCATCATTAAAAGAATTGATGAAATTGATGATGTTGAATTATTAAAATCCCTTGAAAGTCTTTTTAACACTTCCGATAAAAACATTTCAAAATTTTTGGAATTGGCCAATGAAAAGCTACTGCAAGAAAATGAAACCGAAGATTTCACTGCCTATATAAAAGAATGGGTTAAAAACATGTAATTATGGATGTGCTAAAAGAACAACATGAATTGTACGAAAATGCACGAGCGCGTGCAAAACAAAAAAAGAGATTGTACTATCATTTTATTGTGTTTTTAGTTGGGGCAGTTTTTTTAATACTGCTTAACAAATTTTTAAAAGTTGGCGAAAACTTGGTTGAAAACTGGTTTGTTTGGGCCATCATTATTTGGTTTTTCTTTTTTGTATTGCATTTTATAAATGTTTTTGTTACCCATCGATTTATGGGAAAAGAATGGGAACGCATACAAACTGAAAAATTGGTGACGGAGCAAGAATTGAAAATTGCAAAATTAAAAAAAGAAATGGCAGATGAATATGCCAATAAAGCTGAAAAAGCACAAGAACTCTATAATTTTGAAAAGGATAAAAAAGAGAGTGATCTAGATAACGCAACAGAAGGATGGTAACAATAATAGCCGCAATAGCCGAGAACAATGCCTTAGGAAAAGATAATCAATTGATTTGGTATTTGCCTGCTGATTTAAAACGTTTCAAAAAAACAACTTTGAATCATGTTGTTATTATGGGGCGAAAAACTTATGAATCATTGGGGAAACCTCTTCCAAAGAGAACAAATATCATTATTACGCGTGATAAAAATTATAAAGCTGAAGGATGTATTGTGGTAAATTCTATCGCAGAGGCGCTTAAAGTTGCAGAAAAAGAAGATGAAAATCCGTTTATTTTAGGCGGTGCTGAAATTTACAATCAAGTAATGCCAGCTACAGACAGACTCGATATAACTTTTGTTCACCATAAATTTGAAGCAGATGTTTTTTTTCCTGAAATTGATAAAACAATCTGGAAAGAAATATCAAGGGAAGATTTTAAAGCCGATGACAAAAATAAGTATGATTATAGTTTTGTAACCTTCGAGCGGATTTAATTGAATCTTATTTAATTTCCATAACAAAAGGTATTCTTGCCTGCATTCCCTTTATTTCGGAAAATTGTTTTAGAATTTGGTATGTTTTATAATTTTCCAAGCCCAACGCTTCAATCATCACTTTTTCTTTAGATTTCATAAAAGGAAAACCACTTAATTTTTCTCCTATATCTAATTTATAATCTGGGTAATTACGCACTTTATAGTCGGTAACTTCTGCCAAGTCAGCAGCATAATTTATGGCATCATCCAAACTTCCCAACTCATCAACCAATCCGTTTTGCAATGCATCCACTCCAGCCCAAACTCGACCTTGAGCAATACTGTCTACTGCTTCAACACTCATATTTCTGCCTGCAGAAACCCTTTCTAAGAACACAGTGTAAATATCTTCAACCCCTTCTTTAGTAACGGTTCTGAAATCATCAGTCATTGGTTCAAAAACGCTATAGCTTGGATTTTTATTGGTGCTCACCTGCTCTGCATTTATTCCAATATTATCGGCCAGTTTACTCATATTAGGAATTGCTCCAAATACACCGATAGAGCCAGAAATAGTTGTAGGTTCTGCAAAAATCCTATCTGCATTACAGGCAATGTAGTATCCGCCAGAGGCTGCAACATCACCCATTGAGACCACTAATGGGAGTTCTTTTTTGGTCAGTTCCAATTCTCTCCAAATTAATTCTGAAGCCAAAGCGCTTCCTCCCGGTGAATTTATTCGCAATACAATTGCCTTTACATTTTTATCTTTTCTCGCTTTACGAAGGGCTTCTATAATTAATTCCTGTCCAATTAAATCTTTATTTCCTTTCCCATATATGATTTCTCCTTGTGCATAAATTACGGCAATTTTATTGGTGGCACTTAAAAAAATACGACCTTTTCCTGCGGAAATATAATCAGAAAGTGTAATTTCAGACAATTCATTATCCGTTGAAATACCTGAAGCCATTTTTAATTTGGTTTCATATTCATCCAAATAAACAGCAGCATCCACAATATTGTTTTCTATAGCCAGTGTTGCATTTCGCGCCCATAAATTATCTGCTATTATGTTGAGCTCCTCAATTGTTTTATTTCTGCTTTTTGAGATATCGACTAACAATTCACCCCAAATGGACTGTAAAAATGTGGAAATTTGTTCTCTATTTTCATCGCTCATTTTATTGTATAAAAATGGCTCAACGGCACTTTTGTATTTACCATGTCTAATCACTTCCATTTTCACGCCGGTTTTACCCTGTAAATCTTTAAAAAATAAAACCTCGGAAGACAAACCCTTAAATTCAATTCCTCCTAAAGGATTCATAAAAATAGAGTCAGCCACAGAACTTAAATAGTATGATTTCTGATTATAAACATCTCCGTAGGCCATAATGAATTTACCTGATTCCTTAAATTCTTCCAGTTTATTTCTGATGGCCTTTGTTTGTGAAATACCCGCATTTACATTAAGTGTGTTGATACTTATTCCAACAATATTATCATCATTTTTTGCATTTTCAATAGCATTGATAATTTCATTCAACCCCATTTTTTCATCTCTAAATGCTAAAAATTCATCCAGGAAATCTGTACCTTTTGGTGCATAATCTTTCACCTCAGCATTCAATTTAATTTCCAAAACTGAATTGTTTTTAACTACCACTTTATCAGTTTCACCCAAAGCCATCCCTATTGCAATGAACAAAAGTAATATGATGCTCAATGCAATTAGAGTCCCAAGAATAGATGCTAATAAATTTCTTAAAAATTTCATGTTAACTTTGAATTTAAACTTCGAAAAAAAAGTTTGTAAATGTTTATAAATTGACGGGCAAAGATATGTATTTATCTGATACTTTTCTTTTCTTTGCATTCACTTTATGCAAATTTTAAGACCTACATATTTATCTTTGGGAAGCAACCAGGGGAACAAGCTTGAAAATTTACAGCAGGCTATTGATTTAATTGCTGAAGAAATAGGTGTTGTGGTGAAAATATCCTCAGTATACAAAACGGAATCCTGGGGTTTTAAAAGTGACGATTTTCTAAATATCTGCATCCAGATCACAACAGGTTTAAATTGCGAAAACCTTCTAAAATCAATTCAGCAAATTGAACATTTCCTTGGCAGAACCAGAACTTCTGAAATTGGATATAAGGCACGGAATATTGATATTGACATTTTGCTTTTTGATACTGAAATTATTATATCAAAAGATTTCATTGTGCCGCATAAAGGCATGCTGAACAGAAAATTTGTTTTGGTTCCTTTGGCAGAAATTGCCCCTAATATGATCCATCCAGTTACCAAACAACGCATACAAACTTGTTTGGAAAACTGCACCGACAACGGCCATATTGAAAAAACTTCTTTAACGCTTAAAAGACCTGTTTCTCTCGCCGAAAAATTTAATTATATTGCTATTGAAGGAAATATAGGCTCCGGTAAAACAACACTTGCCAGTATGATTGCCAGAGATTTCAACGCGAAAATTATATTGGAACGCTTCGCGGACAATCCTTTTTTGCCGAAATTTTATGAAGACAACGATCGTTATGCTTTTCCGCTGGAAATGAGCTTTTTGGCGGACAGATATTCACAACTTTCAGATGATTTGGCGCAGTTTGATTTGTTTAAAAACTTTATCGTTTCGGATTATTACATTTTTAAGTCACTTATTTTTGCGCAAATCACTTTGCAAAAAGATGAATTTTATTTGTACAGAAAGATGTTCGACATTATGTACAAAGAAATTTCAAAACCCGATTTATACATTTATCTTTATCAGGATACCCAGCAATTAATTCAAAATATTAAAAAAAGAGGCAGGGATTATGAACAAAATATTGCCCCGGAATATTTAGATAAAATTCACCAGGGCTATTCAAGTTTTATCAAAACAGAAGAAAACTTGAAAACGCTTATTATTGATGTTTCTAAAAAAGATTTTTTAAACAATCCGGAAGAGTACAAAGAAATTATAGCGCTTATAAAAAGGCAATAGGCATTAGCCAATAGGCAATAGTTGTAAGATTATGGTTTCTGGTTTCAAGTTTGTAAAAAAACCAAACGATTCAACAAATAAACGATCCAACCTATAACCTTTTCAACTGCAAACTGCAACTGCTTACTGAGTACTTACAATTACTTTTTCTTCAACTCCAGCTTTTCCGCAAAATAATCACAAAAATCGAGCATCGTAGCACTCATTTTATGATCGTTTGTTGCGCGGTCAAAAGATGTAGCCATAGAAACCAGTGTCTCATGAAAAAATTGTTTCATTTCATCAATAGGCATATCTTTTGTCCATAAATCCATTCTAAGTGTTTCCTTTTTTTCAGGATTCCAAACAGAAATCATCAATGCTTTTGCTTTTTCATCTTTAATTTCGCCGTCATCGGCTGTCCAGTTTATTGCTTCAGGTACTTTATTTTCGTCTAGACCTACAATAAATTCAATTTTTGATTTTTGTATTACTGCCATTATTTCTTTGGTTTATATTTTGATTTTTTAAATATTTCTTCAGCATCGGTTTGCAAAAGTTGCTGCAAAGTTACTTCATTATTCTTCATATATGACCTTACAATTTGCCAGCCCAACCAAACTCCAATTTTACCGGGAGACTCTTTATCAATATCAATATAAAATTTTGAAAACGGGCCATTCGCCATAAAACGATCATATAATCCTGAATCAGTACTGTACAACATTTCATTTTCTATAAAATACTTCCATATTTGGGATTCATTGTTCATTGCCCATACGTACTCGGCTTCATTATATCCTATTTTTTTAGCATCGGAAACCGATGGCAAATAGCTGTCAATCATATACATTTTTTTACCGGCGTCAATGACCATATCCAAAAACTGCCGACTTTTATCTTCTGTATAATAACGGTCACTTATAGCACTGGCCATATCAACAACCAATTGGGATTTGTCAAAGCTTTGTGATAAATAAACAGGGAAATCTTGGTACACCTCACTGTTTTTTCCCAAATACATATCTAGTGAAACAAACATCAAACTATCTGCATAAACAATCTTGTTTTGGTAATCCAGATTTGTGATTAACGTAACTATTTTTGGAGGTTCAAAATTTGGATGAAAATATTTCACATGCTTAAACAAGTCTTCTATTTGCGTTTTTTCATTTTCAAAATCTCTAAAAACAACTTGTGACTTTTTATACAACTCCCTTTCTTCTTTATCTTTTATTTTATTCAGCCAAACACTGTCGTTTTGTACAGGAAACAAATAGGGAAATTCTTTTTTAAGGGATGGAAGGGTTGTTTCATTCGCTTTATAGAATTTTTTTTCAAACCTATCTACAGAAAAAGTGACATTAATATTTGACACATCAACTTTTTTTGCAATTTCTTTTTTACAGGAAACAACAAATAATAAAACAATTGTAACAATTAAAAGTCTGTTCATTAATTTCTATATTTACACTTCTTAGTTTAAAACATCAAAATTACTAAATTAAATTAATTATGAACGCTGAAAAAGTTGTTAACTATATTGTCTCCTGGTTAAAAGAATATGCCGAAAAATCAAAAACAAATGGTTTTATAATTGGAATTTCAGGCGGCATAGATTCTGCCGTCACATCAGCCCTTTGCGCCAAAACAGGATTGCCAGTTTTATGTCTTGAAATGCCTATACATCAAGCTGAAAATCAAATAACTCGAGCTTATAACCATATTGAATGGTTACAAAAAAAATTCAAACATGTATCCTTAAAACAGGTAAGCCTAACTCCCGTTTTTGATAATCTGGTTGCTGCTTTTCCTCCGGTTGAAAATGAAGAACAACGTTTAATGTCTTTAGCAAATACACGTGCAAGACTAAGAATGACCACTTTATATTATTTTGCGGCATTAAATGGATATTTAGTTGTCGGAACCGGAAATAAAGTTGAAGATTTTGGTGTAGGTTTTTTTACGAAATATGGAGATGGCGGTGTGGATATAAGCCCTATAGCCGATTTAATGAAATCAGAAGTCTATGAAATCGCAAAATATTTAGGAGTTAATGACGATATTATAAAAGCTGCTCCGACCGATGGTTTATGGGGAGATGACAAAACTGATGAAGATCAGATTGGTGCAAGTTATGACGAATTGGAATGGGCCATGAAACAGGTTGAATTAGGCAAAAAATTTACCGATTTTACCGGCAGGGAAAAAGAAGTGTTTGCCATTTACACGAAAAGAAACCGCGCAAACAAACACAAAATGATTCCAATACCAATATGTGAAATACCTAAATCAATAAAAGCGTAAATTCTTACGCTTTTATTGATTAAAATGACAATAGATTTAAGTTACAATTTAAATGTAATCACAGGCAATTTTGCGTGATTTGCCAAATCTTCTCCAATACTTCCATTAAATAAATGAGACAAGCCTCGCTTGCCGCTGGTATTTAACAATATGGCATCTGCATCTATAACTTTAGAGAAATTTAAAACTCCGGCTTCCACCGAGATGTCATTGTAAATATTTAAGGTGTAATCTCCCAAATCAAAATCATTGATAAAGTTTCTTATTGCATCGCTTGAATCTTTGGTAGTTTCAAAATTATGAATTGTATTAATTTTAAGCAAATGCAATCGCGAATTAAAAAGCGATGCAAAATCCAATATTTTTTGAAATGCTTTTCTATTTTCTTGCTTAAAATTAGAGGCAAAAACTATATTGTCAATTTTAAATTTATCAATCTCTTTTTTTATAACAAGAACAGGAACATCTGAGTTTCTGACTACTTTTTCAGTATTGGAGCCCACCAACATTTCTTCAAGTCCTGAAGTTCCTTTTGAACCCATGACTATTAAATCAGCATTTTGCTTTTTACTTTCGTCAATAATGCCATCATATGCTTTGTGAAATTGCACAGAATCTTCCACTTCAAGGCCTTCTAAAAACGGTAATTTTTTAAATTCCTCAAACTTTTCATGAGCTCTACTTAAAAATAACAAAGCAGAAGGTGTGTTATTTGAAGAACCATAGCCAGCAGGATCAATAATACCCGTGGGAAGCTCAAGCATGTGCAATAAATAAATTTTTGAATTTGTATGTCTGGCAATATCAGATGCTACTTTTGCTGCATACCTTGCTTGATCGGAAAAATCAATTGGGACTAGAATACTTTTCATAAAAATTTGTTGTATAGTTTATTATCCTAAGGCTAAGTTAATAATTTTAAATTAAAAATAAACATGAATTTTTATCATTTAAAAAAATCTTAGTATATTTGCACAGAATTAGAATAGATAAAGGACTAGGAGGGGACAATAAGTCCCCTCTTTTTATAAAATATGATACAAAAAGAAAAAGTTATAAACTTGGTAAAAGAGGCGATTGAAGAAAACCCAGCGTTGTTTTTGATAGACTTAAAATTTTTGCCGGAAAATAAAATTTCTGTTGAAGTTGATGGCGATAATGGCGTGACTTTAAAAGAATGCATTAGAATTAGCCGAGGAATTGAGCATAATTTAGACAGAGAAATAGAAGACTTTTCTCTGGAAGTTGCTTCTCCCGACATTGCAAATCCTTTAAAAGTTTATCGGCAGTATAAAAAAAATATCAATAGGGTTTTAACTTTAAAGTTAAAAGACAATACCATTGTTGAAGGTGTGCTTAAAAATGTAACTGATAATGAGGTGGAGTTGGAATGGAAAACACGTGAACCAAAACCTTTAGGTAAAGGAAAGGTAACTGTTATTAAAAATTCAACCTTCCCTTTTAGCAATATTTTAGAGGCAAAAGTGAAAATAATATTTTAATTAAGAGAGTGCATGGAAAATTTAGCATTAATTGAGTCGTTTTCAGATTTCAAAGGAGATAAAAATATAGACAGAGTAACGCTTATGGCCATACTTGAAGAGGTTTTTAGGGCTGCTTTAAAAAGAAAATTCGGGTCTGATGACAACTTTGATATTATTATAAATCCGGATAAAGGCGATTTAGAAATATGGAGAAATCGCGTTGTTGTTGCTGATGGAATGTCAGAAGATGATAATGAAGAAATCGAAATTTCAGAAGCCCGAAAAATTGAACCGGATTTTGAAATTGGTGAAGATGTTTCGGAAGAAGTTAAATTAGTTGATCTTGGCAGAAGAGCTATTTTAGCCTTGCGCCAGAACCTAATTTCAAAAATACATGAACACGACAGCACAAATACCTTTAAACAGTTTAAAGAATTAGAAGGAGATATTTACACAGCTGAAGTTCACCATATTCGTCACAATGCAATTATATTGTTGGATGACGACGGCAATGAAATTATATTGCCAAAAAACGAACAAATTCGTTCAGATTACTTCAGAAAAGGTGATTCCGTTCGTGGAATTATTAAATCCGTAGAATTACGCGGCAACAAGCCCGTAATTATTTTATCAAGAACTGATCCTGAATTTTTAGTAAAATTATTTGAACAAGAAATTCCTGAGGTTTTTGACGGACTTATAACCATTGAAGGCGTTGCAAGAATTCCTGGTGAAAAAGCAAAAGTTGCCGTAGATTCATACGATGACAGAATTGACCCGGTTGGTGCCTGTGTAGGAATGAAAGGATCTCGTATTCATGGCATAGTTCGTGAATTGGGAAATGAAAATATAGATGTCATCAACTTTACAAAAAACACCCAACTATATATAGCAAGGGCATTGAGCCCTGCAAAAGTAGTTTCCATGAAAATTCATGAAGAAGAAGGACGAGAAGATGGTAAAAAAGGAAGAGTTGATGTGTATTTGTTACCTGAAGAAGTTTCAAAAGCGATTGGAAAAAATGGTGTAAACATTCGTTTGGCCTCACAATTAACAGGTTATGAATTGGATGTTCAACGTGAAGGCATTGAAGCAGAAGATGATGTTGAATTGACAGAATTTTCTGATGAAATTGAAGGATGGATCATTCAGGAATTTAAAAATATTGGTTTAGACACTGCAAGAAGCGTATTGGAAAAAGACATCAATGAACTTGTAAGCAGAACCGATTTAGAAGAAGAAACCATTTTAGAGGTTCAAAAAATATTAAGAGAAGAATTTAAAGATTAATCTTTAATTATTCAACACAAATTGGCAAAAATAAACACTGTATGGCTGAAGACAAAACATTAAGACTGAACAAAGTATTACGAGAATTAAATATCTCGTTAGATAGAGCTGTTGAGCATTTAGCATCTAAGGGTTTTGAAATTGAAGCAAGACCTACAACAAAAATATCTAATGAAGAGTATGAAATATTATTGGATGGTTTTCAGACTGACAGAAGTAAAAAAGCAGCTTCAAAGGAGGTAAGTGAAGAAAAAAGGAAAGAAAAAGAGACCTTAAGAATCGCTCAGGAAGAAATTGTTGAGAAACATCGTCTTGAGGAAGAGGCAAAAAAAGTTGTTATTAAAGCCAAAGCTGAAAAATTAGAGATCAAAACTGTCGGCAAAATTGAAATTGAGCAAAAAGAGGCAGAAGTTGAGAAAAAACCAGCCGTTGTTGTTGAAGAAGAACCTAAGGTTATTGCTGAAGAAAAACCTCCTGTAGTTGAACAGCCTAGTCCTGTAGAAGCAATTAAAGAAGAAGAAGAAGAAGCTCCAAAAGAAGCAATCGAAATTAAAGAAGCACCAATTGAAAAACCTCTGGAAACAGAAGCTCCAAAGATTGAAGAGAAAGTTCTTAAGACTCCTAAAAAACCAGTTCTAAAGAAAAAGGCTTCAAAAAAGGTTAGTGAAGAAAAACAACAACCTGAAACAATCGAAGAGGAAACAGCGCCTACAGAAGCTGAGATATTAGAGTCTCAAAAATTAGAAACCAAATATTCGAAGTTAGAAGGACCGAAAATTATAGGTGAAAAAATTGATTTAAAACAATTTGAACGCCCAAAAAAGAAAAAACATGAACCTGCTGCCAAAAAAGAAGACAGCGATGCAAATAAGAAGAAACGCAGAAGGATCGTGAAAAAAATGCCTGTACCAATAACAGGTCCTAAAAAACAACCGATTCTGGCCCAAAATAAAGGTGCCGGTAAGTCAGCAACTCAACGCGGAAGAAAACCTCTAATAAAAGAAGAACCATCTGAAGCAGATGTTCAAAAACAAATTAGAGAAACTTTAGAAAAACTGCAGGGTAAATCTAAAAAAGGAAAAGGCGCAAAACACAGAAGAGATAAAAGAGATACAAGCCGTATACAAACTGAAAGAGACTTTGAACAACAAGAAGCTGAAAGTAAAATACTTAAGGTATCGGAATTTGTTACCGTGAGTGAAATTGCCTCTATGATGGATATTCCCGTTACCAATGTAATTTCAGCATGTATGACTTTAGGATTAATGGTAACCATGAATCAGCGATTGGATGCCGAAACGCTTAGTATTGTCGCAGAAGAATTTGACTACAGTTTAGACTTTGTTGGAGCGGAAGTTCAAGAAGCAATACATGAACAGGAAGATGACATTGAAGGGTTAAAACCACGAGCGCCAATTGTTACCGTAATGGGTCACGTGGATCATGGTAAAACTTCATTGCTGGATTATATCCGTGAAGAAAATGTAATCGCAGGTGAATCTGGAGGAATTACACAACACATAGGCGCCTATGGCGTAAATTTAAAAAATGGTCAGGAAATAGCATTTTTAGACACACCAGGTCACGAAGCCTTTACGGCGATGCGTGCTCGTGGAGCCCAAGTAACAGATTTGGTAATTATTGTTATTGCAGCTGATGATGATGTGATGCCACAAACAAAAGAAGCTATTAGCCATGCACAAGCAGCTGGTGTTCCTATTGTTTTTGCCATCAATAAAATTGACAAACCAAATGCGAATCCTGAAAAAATTAAGGAACAACTTTCACAAATGAATCTATTGGTTGAAGATTGGGGCGGAAAAATTCAGTCGCAGGAAATATCAGCCAAAACAGGTCAGAATGTTGAAGAATTGCTCGAAAAAGTATTGCTTGAAGCTGAAATGTTAGATTTAAAAGCAAATCCAAACAAAAGAGCTGTTGGTACAGTAGTTGAGGCCTTGTTAGATAAAGGTCGTGGGTATGTTTCTACCATATTGGTTCAAGATGGAACGTTAAAAATAGGCGATTATATGCTTGCCGGTAAACATAGCGGTAAAATTAAAGCTATGTTTGATGAACGCGGGAATAATATGGATGAGGCTGGACCTTCTACACCGGTTTCAATACTTGGTTTAGACGGAGCGCCACAAGCCGGAGATAAATTTTACATTTTCGAAGATGAAAAAGAAGCAAAACAAATTGCTTCAAAACGGTCACAATTACAACGTGAACAATCCGTAAGAACACAACGTCACATTACATTAGATGAAATTGGAAGAAGAATTGCTTTAGGAGGCTTTAAGGAATTAAACATAATCTTAAAAGGTGATGTGGACGGTTCTGTGGAAGCGTTAGCCGATTCATTCCAAAAACTTTCAACTGCAGAAATTCAAGTTAATATTATTCACAGAGGTGTTGGTGCCATTACAGAATCAGACGTATTGTTAGCTTCAGCATCTGATGCCATTATTATTGGATTTAACGTTAGACCTTCTGGAAATGCACGTACATTAGCAGAAAATGAAGAAATTGACATCAGAACATATTCTATTATTTATGATGCTATCAATGATCTACGTGATGCTATGGAAGGAATGCTATCTCCTGAAGTAAAAGAAGAAATTACTGGTAATGCTGAGGTTAGAGACGTTTTCAAAATTTCTAAAATTGGAACTATCGCCGGATGTATGGTTGTAAGCGGTAAAATTCTAAGAAATTCTAAAATTAGAGTTATTAGAGAAGGCGTGGTGATTCATTCAGGGGAGCTAAGTTCATTAAAACGATTTAAAGATGATGCGAAAGAAGTTTCAAAAGGCTATGATTGCGGAATTCAAATTAAAAACTTTAATGATATTGAAATAGGAGATTTAATTGAGGCTTATCACGAAGTTGAAGTTAAGAAAAAACTTAAAAGAAATTAACTATTCAATCTTTTATAAAAACAAATACTTTTAAAAAAGTGCATAAAAAAAGCTAGCGTTACGCTAGCTTTTTTTATTTGCCAACTGCCCGCAGGCAGCATCTATATCTTTACCCCTGCTTCTTCTCACATTTACAATAATGTCATTCATTTCCAGAATACTGATGTAATCGGAAATAACCTGTGGATTTGCCTGCTGAAAATCGGGGTCGCCTATTGGGTTGTATTCAATTAAATTTACCTTACATGGCACATATTTGCAAAATTTCACCAAAGCTTGTATGGCTTCTTTCGTGTCATTGATTCCGTTCCATACAACATATTCATAAGAAACCCTGCTGTTTGTTTTGGCATACCAATATTCTAAAGCTTCTTTTAAATCTTGCAGAGGAAAATCTTTGGCAAATGGCATTATTTTAGACCTCACCTCATCAATTGCTGAGTGTAAAGAGACAGCCAAATTAAATTTCACTTCATCATCTGCTAATTTTTTAATCATTTTCGGAATTCCGGAAGTAGAAACCGTAATACGTTTTGATGAAATTCCCAAACCTTCTGTTGAGGATATTTTTTCAATCGCCTTTAAAACATTGTTATAATTCATCAATGGTTCACCCATTCCCATAAAAACAATATTTGACAATTTATGATTATAGTACAATAAACTCTCTTTGTTAATAGCAGCCACCTGATCATAAATTTCATCAGGGTTTAAGTTTCGCATTTTCTTTAATTGTGCTGTTGCACAAAAACTGCAGTCTAAACTACATCCAACCTGACTGGATACACAAGCTGTTGTTCTTGATTCGGTTGGAATTAAAACGGATTCCACAATCAACCCGTCGTGTAATCTCACAGCATTTTTTACTGTTCCGTCTGAACTGCGTTGCATGGTATCAACTTCTATATGGTTGATTACAAAATTTTCTTCCAGCATTTGACGTGTTTCCTTCGAAATATTGGTCATGTCTGCAAAAGAATGGGCACTTTTAACCCACAACCATTCATAAACCTGATTTCCCCTAAATTCCTTATCCCCTTTCTCCACAAAAAAATCGCGTAATTGGGTTTTGGTTAAAGCACGTATATCCTTTTTTTTAATCATTTTGAATCACTTTTATAAAAAGATTCCCGCAAAGCGCGGGAATTTAATTATTAAAAAAATAGTTTTTTAATTATATAATTAACATCGCATCGCCGTACGAATAAAATTTATATTTTTCTTTAACTGCTACTTCATAGGCTTCCATTAAAAAATCATAGCCTGCAAAAGCAGCAGCCATCATCATTAGTGTAGATTTTGGTGTATGAAAATTGGTAATCATACAATTGGCAATGCTAAAATCATAAGGAGGAAAAATAAATTTATTAGTCCACCCATTAAACGAATTTAAGTGATTATTAGATGAAACCGCACTTTCAACGCCACGCATTACCGTAGTGCCCACAGCGCATATTCTCCGTTTTTGGTCAATAGCTCTGTTCACAGTATCGACAGCCTCCTGCATAATAATTAACCTTTCAGAATCCATTTTATGTTTAGATAAATCCTCAACCTCAACAGGATTAAATGTTCCCAATCCCACATGCAAGGTGATTTCAGCAAAGTCAATACCTTTTATTTCCAAACGTTTCATTAAATGCTTGGAAAAATGCAATCCTGCAGTTGGAGCTGCAATTGCGCCTTCATGTTTTGCATATATTGTTTGGTAACGTTCTTCATCTTCCTTTTCAACGGCTCTTTTAATATATTTTGGCAATGGCGTTTCCCCTAATTCTTCCAGTTTTTTTCTAAATTCTTCATAGGACCCATCATACAAAAAGCGTAATGTTCTCCCTCTAGAGGTGGTATTGTCAATTACTTCAGCGACCAAACTTTCGTCATCACCAAAAAATAATTTGTTTCCTATTCTTATTTTACGTGCAGGATCTACCAATACATCCCACAACCTGCTTTCGGCATTTAGTTCTCTCAATAAAAACACCTCAATCCGTGCTCCCGTTTTCTCTTTTTCTCCATACATACGAGCAGGAAATACTTTTGTGTTATTTAATAGAATTAAATCTCCTTCATCAAAATAATTGATTATTTCTTTAAAACTATGATGTTCAATGGTCTGTTTTTTTCTGTCCAAAACCATTAATCTTGATTCATCCCTGTTTTCTGCCGGATATTCTGCCAATAAATCTTCTGGTAATTCGAACTTAAATTTTGATAATTTCATTTGTTTGTTTTTATTTTTTATTTATTGGTCACAGGGAACAAGCCATGAATCATTTCCTCTAATAAGGAACTTTTATTCTACTTGGTTCATCTGTTTAAATTTTATTTTTTAGCGGTAACAGCTGCTGTTCGCCATTAATCATTCATTTGCTTATCAAAATCTGTTAAGCTCGTTTTATCTATTTTTCTTTAGAACGAGGGCAAAGATACAACATCCGCATAGGCGTTGTCAAGTGTTTTAAAATAAAAGTTTGTTTTGCAGCCAATTAACGGCTAATTTGCTCAAAATCTTCCCAAAAAGTCGGATAAGATTTTGATACTACGCCTGCATCTTCAATTTCAATAGTAACTTTTACAGCCAATGGCGCAAAAGCCATGGCCATTCTATGGTCATCATAGGTGGCAACTCTTACGTTTTCTTTAATTTTTGTGGAAGTTTTTAAAAGCAGCGTTTCATTTGTAATCATAACATCACCACCCAATTTTTCCAATTCATTTTTTAAAGCGACCAACCTGTCGGTTTCCTTTATTTTCAACGTATGAAGTCCGGTTAAATAACATTCAATCCCCAAACCGAAACAGGTAACAGCAATGGTTTGGGCAATATCCGGGGCTTCAATTAAATTTAGACCCTTCATTTTTGAAGTATGAAGCGTTGCCGTATTTCTTAAAATGATGGCATTTCCCTTGAATTCAGTGGAAACTCCTAAATTTTCATAAATTACGGACAATACAGAATCGCCTTGTAAGCTATTTTTTTTAAAGGATGACAGCGTTATTTCAGCATTTGGACTTAGTGCACACAAACTGTAAAAATAAGATGCTGAACTCCAATCGGATTCAACTACAATAGTCTTTGGTTCAATGGCTGGTTTCGGCTGAACAATAATCAAATTATCTTCCCAAACATATTCAATTCCTAATTCAGCCAACAATTGCAGCGTCATTTTTATGTAAGGAACAGAAGTAACTTCCCCTTTAAATTTTAATTTCAGTCCATTTTTTAAAGTTGGTCCAATTAATAACAATGCAGAAATGTATTGACTGCTCACATTTCCTTCAATTTTAACAAAATCCTTCTCTAACTTTTTTCCTGAAATTTTCAAAGGCGGGAAACCTTCTTTTTCTAAATATTTAATATTTGCACCTAATGAAGTGAGGGCTTCAACCAAAATTTTTATGGGTCTATTTTTCATTCTGTATGAACCGGTCAGCACAATTTCCGAACCCTCTTTTACAGAAAAATAAGCCGTTAAAAAACGCATCGCCGTGCCAGCATGCCCTATATTTATTTCGTCAGCACTGCTTGTCAATGCCTTTTGCATCAAAACGGAATCATCGGAATTGGAAATATTTTCAATCTTTAAATTCGGGTAAAACTGCTGTAAAATCAACAATCTGTTTGTTTCACTTTTTGAACCAGTAATTTGGATATTTCCATTAACAGTTTTATTGATCTTCTTTATTTCCAATGATTCCATACTTGGTATAATTTATCGCTTTAAATAAAATTATTTTTAATAGATTTACTATCCGTTTATTTTCAATTACCTCAACCAAATATTATGAAAAAATACATTTTATTTTTTGGCTTTTTGTTTTTT
>JAGXIN010000037.1 GCA_024635575.1 Flavobacteriia bacterium | reverse complement strand
AGATGTGTATAAGAGACAGACACAAAATAGGAAGAAGAAAAACAGCAGTTGCTCGTGTTTATGTTTCTGACGGTACTGGAAGCATTACTATCAATAAAAGAGAATTTAAAAACTACTTTACGACAGCAGCGTTACAGTATAAAGTTTTACAGGCACTTAACTTAACAGATCACGCAACTTCATTTGACATTAAAGTAAATGTTTTTGGCGGTGGGATAACCGGACAAGCTGAAGCTATCCGTTTGGCTATTTCAAGAGTCTTGGTTGAGCTAAACCCTGAAAACAGATTAATTCTTAAACCAGAAGGATTACTTACCAGAGACCCAAGAATGGTTGAACGTAAAAAATTCGGTCAAAAGAAAGCAAGAAAAAAATTCCAATTCTCAAAACGTTAATCGTTTATTTAAATTGCTACATCAATTTTATTGGTGGTTCATTGAAATTAAAATTAATAACAAAGTTGTCGTTGATCAGTCAATGATTGACAAAAGTTTAGCATCCAAATAGGTAAGATCGGATTTCCGCTACTTACCTATTGCTAGCTCAACGGAACGTAAACTAAATACAAAATGACAAAAATTGAAATTAAAGACTTATTAGAAGCAGGTGTACACTTTGGTCACCTAACAAGAAAATGGAATCCGAATATGGCTCCATACATTTACGGAGAACGTAACGGGATTCATATTATTGACCTTTACAAAACCGCTGCAAAAATTGAAGAAGCTGCTGAAGCGCTTCAAAAAATTGCAAATTCAGGAAGAAAAATTCTTTTTGTTGCTACAAAAAAACAAGCAAAAGAAATTATTGCAGAAAAATCTGCCAGCATTAACATGCCATACATCACTGAAAGATGGTTTGGTGGAATGTTGACAAATTTTGTTACCATCAGAAAAGCTGTTAAAAAAATGACAATTATTGACAGAATGAAAGTTGATGGTTCTTTTGATGCCTTATCAAAAAGAGAAAAATTACAAATCAACCGCCAAAGAGAAAAATTGGAAAAAAACTTAGGTTCTGTTTCTGATATGACTCGTTTACCAGGTGCAATCTTTGTAATTGACGTTAAAAAAGAACACATTGCAGTAGCTGAAGCCAAAAACTTAAATATTCCAATTTTTGCGATGGTTGACACAAACTCTGACCCGAGAGGTTTAGATTATGTGATTCCTTCAAATGATGATGCTTCTAAATCAATCAATAAAGTTTTAGGTTTTATTGTTGATGCTATTGCTGAAGGTTTGTCTGACAGAAAAACAGCTAAAGACAAAACAGTTGAAGTTGAAGCTGAAGAAAAAGGCGAATAAACTAAAATTAATGTATCACCGTTGAATGTTAAAATTCAATAAAAAAATTAAATAAAAATGGCACAAATTACAGCCGCAGAAGTAAATAAACTAAGAAAATCTACCGGAGCAGGCATGATGGATTGCAAAAATGCACTTGTTGAAGCTGAGGGAGATTTTGATAAAGCAATTGAAATTTTACGTAAAAAAGGGCAAAAAGTTGCTGCAAACAGAGCTGACAGAGATTCATCAGAAGGTGCTGTTATCGCTAAAGTTAATGATGATAATACAGTAGGTGTTATTGTTTCATTAAACTGTGAGACAGATTTCGTGGCAAAAAACGATTCTTTTGTTGATTTAGCAACCAAATTTGCCGAAATAGCAATTGACTATAATTCAAAAGAAGATTTTTTAAATGCTGATTTTGGAGGAATGACCGTTGCTGAAAAATTAATTGAGCAAACTGGCGTTATTGGTGAAAAACTGGAAATAGGCGCTTTTGAAAAAGTAACTGGCAAATTTGTAGGTTCATACATCCATTCAGGCAATAAAATTGCTGCAGTAACAGCATTATCAGATAATGTTGATGGTGCCGATACTATTGCAAGAGATGTGTCAATGCAAGTTGCAGCAATGGGTGCGACTACTTTATCTTATAAAGATTTCGATCCTAATTTTGTTGCTTCTGAAACTGAGGCAAGAATTGCAGTGATAGAAAAAGAGAATATTGAACTTGGCCGATTGGGAAAAACGCTTAAACATGTGCCAGTTTACATTTCTAGAATGCAGTTAACTGATGAAATAATTGCTCAAGCTAAAGAAGATTTAAAAGCTGAACTTAAAGCTGAAGGCAAACCTGAACAAATTTGGGATAAAATTCTTCCTGGAAAATTGGAAAGATTTATTTCTGACAACACTACGTTAGACCAAGAACTTTGTCTTCTAGACCAAGTTTTTATCAAAGACGATAAATTAACAGTTGCGGACTACGTAAAAACTCTTGGTGTTACAGTAACCGATTTTAAAAGGGTTTCGTTGGCATAATCACAACAATATAAATTTAAAAACTCGCTTTTCAGCGAGTTTTTTTTGTTCTAAATCTTAGTTACTCATCTTTCCATCTATTCTTTTTTCAAACCCAATTTATGGCCTGCAAATGCATAATATAAAATGATTAAATAACAAGGAAGTAAAATCCAGTAGCCAGTTGTTGCTGCTTGCGCAGCCGCTGCAGCCTCGCTTATTCCTTTTGCAATTAAATCGGCCTTAGTCCCATCAACAAATCTTCCATATAAAGGAGGAATAATTGCCCCTCCGGAAATTGCCATAATCAATAAAGCGGAAGCTGTTTTGGTGAATTTTCCCAATCCTTTTAAAGTTAAAGGCCAAACTGCAGGCCAAACCAAAGCATTTGCAATTCCCAATGCTGCAACAAATAATACAGATACATATCCTGAAGAAAATAAAATACCAAAAGTAAATACAATACCTAATATGGCACTTGCTTTCAAGGCGAAAGCCTGATTGATGTATTTAGGAATTAAAAATATACCAAATGCATAGGTGGCAACCATCGCCAACAAGGTAAAAGTTGTAAAAAATTTGGCATCGGTAGCAGGAAATCCTAAAGAAATTCCATAGGCAATAATGGTATCGCCGGCGATAACTTCTACGCCCACATAAACAAAAAGGGTTAAAACACCCAACCATAAATGAGGAAATTGAAAAATACTTGTTTTTGTTGTTTTCCCTTCTTTTGCTTCTTCAATTGGTTCTGCTTCTACATGAGGCAATGGCGCACGTCTTATTAAAATACCCAACACCACTAATATTACTGCCATAACAACATAAGGAATCACAACACTATCAGCCATAACATCCAATAACTGAGATTTTTCAATAGCTCCAACGGTACTAAATTTCTCTTTAATTTCATCAATTCCCGACAACAAAATAGCACCAAAAATTAATGAACCCAAAGCACCCGCTACCTTATTTGCAATTCCCATAATTGCGATGCGCTTTGCGGCACTTTCAATAGGGCCTAAAATGGTTATATAAGGATTAGATGCTGTTTGCAACAAAGTCATCCCCAAACCCTGAATAAAAATTCCCACTAAAAAAACCCAATATGTTCTGGCTTCCGCAGCAGGAATAAAAACCAATGCACCAATTGCCATCACAAACAAACCCAATGACATTCCTTTTCGATATCCAATTTTGGTTAAAATATAAGATGCCGGCAAAGCCATGACTACAAAAGATATATAAGATGCGGAAGCCACCAAATAGGATTGTGCAGTTGTTAATTCGTTAATGGTTTTCATAAAAGGTATTAAAGCACCATTAATCCAGGTTACAAATCCGAAAATAAAAAATAATCCCGCTATAATAAGTATTGGAACAAATGAATTATTTTTAGAATTAGAGGTTGCGCTTACCGTATTAGACATAGTTAAAAGTTTTTTTAAATAAGATTTTAAATTTATTGTATTTTCTTGTAAGACAGCACATTTATTTTAAAACATTTTAAGCAAAATTTTGAAAAAAGAAAGTATAAATTTTAATGTTGATTTTTAGATAGAAAAAATTTAATCTTGATAATCTCTGATATTTTTATTGTACTGTAATATTGGCTTTTTACTTATAAACTATTTCTTATATTTGCATAACTTTCAGATAAAATATGGCTTATAAAAGAATTCTTTTAAAATTAAGTGGTGAAGCACTTATGGGTGATCGCCAATACGGAATAGATCCAAATCGTTTATCGGCTTATGCTGAAGAAATCAAAAAAATTGTGGAAAATGGTATTGAAGTCGCTATAGTTATAGGGGGCGGAAATATATTTAGGGGCGTTGCTGCTGCAAATACGGTAATAGACAGGGTTCAGGGAGATTATATGGGTATGCTTGCCACAATTATTAATGGATTGGCCTTACAAAGTGCCATTGAAGCTATTGGCATAAAAACCAGATTACTCACCGCCATTAAAATGGAACAGGTTGCAGAACCTTTTATTAAAAGAAGGGCTGTTCGCCATTTGGAAAAAGGACGCGTGGTGATATTTGGCGGAGGAACCGGAAATCCATATTTTACTACAGATACAGCTGCCGTTTTAAGAGCGATAGAAATTGGTGCCGATGTTATTTTAAAAGGTACACGTGTTGCAGGAATTTATACGTCAGACCCTGAAAAAAATGATGATGCCATCAAATTTGATTCAATTACCTATGAGGATGTTATGATTAAGGGATTAAAAGTAATGGATATGACAGCATTCACATTAAGCCAAGAAAATAATTTACCCATTATTGTTTTTGACATGAATGTGAAAGGAAATTTAGAAAAAGTGATATCCGGAGAAAATATCGGAACAAAAGTTGATAAATAAACGTATAATTTATTTTAACAAATTATGAAAGAAGAGTTAGACTTTATTATAGAAAGCACAAGAGAATTGATGGAAAACTCAATTGTGCATTTAGAAAAAGAATTAAGAAACATCAGGGCAGGAAAAGCAAGTCCGGCCATGTTAGGGAATGTTACCGTTGATTATTATGGTTCTCAAACACCACTCGCTCAAATTGCAAACGTAAGCACTATGGATGCGCATACCATTACGGTTCAGCCTTGGGAGAAAAATATGTTGCATGGCATTGAAAAAGCAATTATGCTTGCAAATTTGGGATTTAACCCCATGAATAATGGAGACATTATTATTATCAATGTTCCTGTTTTAACAGAAGAAAGACGTATAGAACTTTCCAAACAAGCAAAAGCAGCCACCGAATTTGCAAAAATTAGCATTAGAAATGGCCGAAGGGAAGCGATGAGCGATATTAAAAAGGTAGAAGCTTCTGAAGACATGAAAGAAAACGCCGAAATTGACATTCAAAAATTAACGGATGCGTTTATTATTGAAGTTGACAATCATTATAAAATAAAAGATCAGGAAATCATGAAAGTTTAATTTTTTTTATAAAAGTTAAACTTATCAAAAAAAAAATCTAAGCACTCAAATGAGTGCTTTTTTATTAGCTTATATTTGTTTCTTGCTTCTTGAAATAAATTCTATGAAAAACATCTTATTTTTAATATTAGCCCTTCCATTTCTGTCTATTTCACAAAATCAAATTCAAGGAATTATATTGGACGATGTAAACAATAAGCCATTACCATTTACAACAATAACAACTTCTGAAAATTTTGGAACATTGACTGATATTGATGGAAAATTTTCTATAAATGCCATTAAAACAATTACGCAAATTAGCATTTCGTATGTTGGATATGAATCTGTCATTGTTCCTGTTTCAAAAAACGATAAGTTTTTAAAAATCTCTTTAAAACCAAAAATTGAAAGCTTACGGGAAGTTCAAATCATTGCCAGGGAAAACCCTGCTTTGCAAATTATTAGAAATGCCATTAATAATAAACCAAAAAATAATATTGAAAAATCATTAAACACCTTCAAATTTAATACCTATACCAAAATATTGGTTACGGCAAACCCCGATTCTATAAGTGGAAACATCGATTCTATTTTTGTATTAAGAGATGGTCAGAAACAATTTAAAAAATTAGATTCTTCAAGTTATAAATTCAAAAAAGAAATTGACAAATCACACATATACATTTCAGAAAAGATTTCTGAATTTCAATTTCAAAAAGGAAAAGGAAAAAAAGAAATGATTTTGGCCTCAAGAATGGCAGGTTTAAAGCAACCAATTTATGAATTACTGGCAGTTACTTTTCAGGATTTGTCTTTTTACAATGAATTTTACGTCCTTGCAGGAACAAAATATATCAATCCGATTGCTGACGAGGCATTAAAAACTTACAATTATAAAATATTGGATACCGTAAAAACGGATTCTGGAAGTTCACTTCTCATTTATTTTAAACCCAAAGAAAAAAAAGAAAATTTGGGTATTGAAGGTGTTTTATATATTGACAATCAGAGTTTTGCCCTCACAAAAGCCATTACCGAACTAAAAGGTATGATCAATGTGAAAGCCACCCAAAACTACAGTTACTTAAAACTTCACAACACATGGTTTCCAAAAGATATGGACATTGTGCTGAAAAAAGGGAACAATAAGGAACGTATTTCATTATTTGGCGGTTCCGTAAAGTTTGGGGAATCCAAAAAAAATGACTCTATCATATCTACCAAAACAAAGAGTGAGGGAGATGTTACCTATTTCATCTCAAAATCCACAAATTCAAACATCGAAATAAACACGCCAATTGTAGTGAAAAGCGCTGCACCAACCATACAGTTTAATGACGATGCAGCGAAAAAAAAGGAGGATTTCTGGGACAGTTATAGAACCGATTCTATTACTGAAAGAGGAAAAAACACCTACAAAATGTTGGATAGCATTGTTAAAGCTGAAGGTGGTGATATAGAGCATAAAATTAATATCGGCAGAAATCTTTTAAAAGGCCTTTACCCAACGAAATACATTGATTTAAATCTGGGGAAAATAATTAATTTTAACAATTATGAAGGATTTAGAATTGGTTTTGGTGGTGAAACAAATTCAAACTTTTCCAATATATTTAAACTGGAATCTTACCTGGCCTATGGCACAAAAGACCATGATTTTAAATATACTTTCGGAACATCATTCCGCTTAGACAAGAATACGAATACATGGATTGGCGCCAATTACACCAACGATTTAAAAGAAGCTGCTTCCTTGGACTTCATTGCCGTAAACACCACGTTTTCACCATTAAATCTAAGAAACTTAAATCTTGATAAATTTTACAATTATAAAACACTCAGTGTAAATTTAAAACATGACATTCGGCCTAATTTAGAAGCAGAGCTTCAGTTAAGTTCAGGTGAATACAAGCCTGTTTTCAACTATCAATATATTTCTTCCGACAAAAATTTATCGAAATATATATTAACCACTGCAATTTTAGGGTTTCAATTTAATCCGAATAGTGAATATATGAATTCACCAATAGGAAAATTGAGGATTAAAAATGAATTTCCACAATTTACGTTTCAGCTGACAAAAAGTTTCGAAAATATGTTGAACGGTGATTTTGATTTTATACAACTAAATTTTAGGGCACAACATGAAATAAAACGTCTTCAAAAGGCTACCACTTTCTTTTTAGTGGAAGGCGGTGTTGTTTTTGGCGATGCGCCAATATCTCATCTTTTTAATTCTTCACCCAATTATACAATTAAAAATCCTTGGGCAAAACGTATCACTTTCGCCGGTAAAAACAGTTTTGAAACTATGGGTTATAACGAATTTATTTCAGATAGGTTTGTGGCAATTCATATCAAGCATGAATTGAAGCCTTTTAATTTTGGTTCAAAATTTAAGCCACAACTGATATTTGTAACCAGAGCCGCTATTGGTGGAGTTGACAATCCGTCATATCATAACGGATTGGTTTTTAAAAGCTTAAATGACGGCTATTTAGAAAGTGGTATAGAATTTAAAAGGTTGTTCAAAGGTTTCGGTGTAAGCTCATTTTATAGATATGGCGCCAATACAAACCCCGAATGGAGCGATAATTTGGCCATAAAAATAACCTACAAAATTAGTCTGGGATTTTAAAATCAAATAGTTGCAGGACAAACTATTTTTATACCTTTGCAGAAATTTTTTTGAATGGATTTTTGGTCAAGTCTTTCCCGGTTTATTTTAAAAAGAAGATACATCATCTTAATTGTAATAGCCGCCATCACCTATTTTCTAGCTTCACAAATGCAGTACATGCGTTTTTCATATACAGAAGCCAATTTACTTCCACAAAATCATAAAGTTAACGTTGAATACAATAAGTTTTTAAAACTTTTTGGCGAAGAAGGCAATTTGATCATATTAGCTGTTGAAGATTCGACCCTCTTTACACCAAAAAAGTTCATTGAATGGAATAACTTAACTAAAAATTTAAACCATTATCCAGAGATAGATTTTACAGTTTCCATTGGCGACATTAAAGAGCTGAAAAAAAACAAAGTTGAAGAAAAATTTGATTTTGTTCCGCTTTATGATAAAACGCCAAAAACCCAGGAAGAAATTTTAAAAATTAAAAACGAACTTTTTGAAAATCTACCATTTTACGACAATATCCTTTTCAATAAAAAAACAGGAACTATTCGTTCTGTTATTTATTTAAAGAAAGATATTGTAAATACTGCTGCCCGTAAAGATTTTATTTTCAATATTTTAAATCCCGCCATTAATAAATTTGAAACTGAAAATAACATTGATGTCAGGGTTTCAGGTATGCCTTATATCCGTACCATGAATGCCCAAAATATTATCGATGAAATTGGGCTTTTTGTTGGTTTGGCTTTGGGAGTTACGGCCTTAATTTTCTTTTTCTTTTTCCGTTCTATAAGAGCAACCATGATTACGCTGCTGGTTGTGAGTATTTGTGTCACATGGGCATTCGGTATTATTGGTTTGTTTCGATATGAAATTTCGGTTTTAATGGCATTAATTCCGCCATTAATCATTGTAATTGGTGTTCCCAATGCCATATTTTTAATCAACAAATACCAACAAGAAGTCAAAAAGCATGGAAACCAGGCAAAATCATTGCAACGGGTAATTTCAAAAGTAGGAAATGCCACTTTAATGACCAATGTTACCACAGCTTTTGGGTTCTCAACATTTATTTTTACTAAAAGTCAACTTTTAAGGGAGTTTGGGGTTGTTGCTTCAATCAACATCATAGGCATATTTTTAGTCGCTTTATTTATTGTTCCCATTGTTTACAGTTTTCTGCCCTTGCCAAAAGAAAAACACCTAAAACATTTGGAACGAAGATGGATTGATGCACTTGTAAAAAAAATAGAATCTATTGTCAGAAATCATAGAATTATAGTATATGCAACAACAATTGTATTGATTATTGTGAGTATGATTGGAGTTTTTATGATAAAAGTTTCAGGGAGTATCATTGAAGATATGCCAAAAGGCGAGCAGTTTTTTAAAGACATTGTGTTTTTTGAAGAAGAATTTGGAGGTATTATGCCTTTAGAAATAATAATTGATACCAAAAAAGAAAAAGGTGTCATGAATTTGGGAACGCTAAAGCGAATGAATGAACTTGAAGAAACCATTGATGAAATTCCACAACTTTCAAATCCAATTTCTGTTCTTAATATTGTAAAATACTCCAAACAAGCTTTTTACGGAGGTAATCCGAAATTTTATCAATTGCCTACCAACCAGGAAAAAAACTGGATATTGTCTTATGCAAAAAATGCAACTTCCAATACTAATTTACTTGACAGTTATGTTGATTCTACTGGCAGATATGCCAGAATAACAACATATATGAAGGATATTGGTACAGATAAAATGGAAATAATTGAAGAGCGGCTTCAACAAAAAATTGACAAAGAATTTCCTAAAGAAAATTACGATGTAAAAATGACTGGCAAAGCTCTGGTTTTTTTAAAAGGAACTAATTATTTAATCAATAATTTGGTGATTTCACTTACGTTGGCTATTATTCTGATTTCAGGTTTCATGGCATTTATGTTCCGTTCCTTCAAAATGATCCTAATTTCATTAATCCCCAATATGTTTCCATTATTAATAACTGCAGGATTAATGGGATATTTGGGAATTCCGCTAAAACCCTCAACTATTTTGGTGTTTAGTATTGCTTTTGGTATTTCGGTTGATGATACCATTCACTTTTTGGCTAAATACAGGCAAGAATTAAAAGCAAACAATTGGAGGATAAAAATATCTGTTTATAAGGCCTTACATGAAACCGGCTTAAGCATGTTTTATACCTCTATTGTGTTATTTTTCGGGTTTTTAGTGTTTACCGCATCAAGTTTTGGTGGCACTATTGCGCTAGGTGGCTTGGTTTCCATAACCCTATTATTTGCAATGCTTTCTAATTTATTGTTATTGCCTTCGCTATTGCTTTCATTGGAAAAGACGATTGCAAACAAAAAGGATTTTAAAGAACCCACGCTTACAATTGTTGACCCTGATGATGAAAAATAGCAATAAATAGCTAGAGAAAGTTAAAGGTATAAAAGTTCTGTATTTTTGATTGTTCATTATTAATTGTTAATTGTCAATTATCAATTGAAACCGTATCTTTGCAAGGTTAAAAATTTAGAATATGACAAGAAGCAATGTGGCTGAACTTTTAAAATCAACCAACTTTTCACAAGAAGTAACCCTTAAAGGTTGGGTTAGAACATTTAGAGCAAATCGTTTTATAGCTTTAAATGACGGCTCAACTATTAATACCATTCAATGTATTGTTGATTTTGAGAATACCGATGAACGCATTTTGAAACGAATCACAACGGGTGCTGCTATTTCGATAAAAGGAACATTGACAGAAAGTCTTGGAAAAGGGCAAAATGTTGAAATTCAAATTTTAGAAATTGAAATCTTAGGCGACTCAAACCCTGAAGAATATCCTATTCAACCAAAAAAACACAGTCTCCAATTTTTACGTGAAAATGCACATTTGCGCATAAGAACAAATACTTTTGGTGCAGTTATGCGGGTTCGCTCTGCATTGTCTTTTGCCGTACATAAATATTTTATTAAAAACGGATTTTATAATTTTCACGCACCAATAATTACAGGCTCTGACGCTGAAGGTGCGGGAGAAATGTTCAACGTCACAACACTTGACGTCAATAATCCGCCAAAAAATGAAGCAGGAAAAATTGACTATTCAAAAGATTTCTTCGGAAAAATGACGAATCTAACCGTGTCCGGTCAATTAGAAGCTGAAACCTATGCGATGGCTTTAGGAAAAGTATATACCTTCGGGCCAACTTTTAGGGCTGAAAACTCGAATACAACGCGTCATTTAGCCGAGTTTTGGATGATTGAGCCTGAAGTTGCTTTCAATAATTTAGATGATAATATGGACCTGGCAGAAGATTTTATAAAATCTGTTATTTCCTATGTTCTAAAAAACTGTAAAGACGATTTGGCATTTTTAAATGATAGGTTTGCTAATGAAGAAAAATCGAAACCGGCTTTGGAACGCAGTGAAATGTCGCTTATTGATAAACTGAAATTTATAGTTGAAAATAATTTTATACGTGTAACTTACACGGAAGCTATTGACATTTTAAAAAATTCAACGCCTAACAAAAAGAAAAAATTTCAGTATTTAATTGAAGAATGGGGCACGGATCTTCAGAGCGAACATGAACGTTATCTGGTTGAAAAACATTTTAAATGTCCAGTGATCTTGTATGATTATCCAGCAAAAATAAAAGCGTTTTATATGCGTTTAAATGATGATGGAAAAACGGTAAGAGCCATGGATGTTTTATTCCCTGGAATTGGAGAAATTGTTGGCGGCAGTCAACGAGAAGAAAGATTGGATATCTTACAACAAAAAATGTCGGATCTTGGAATTGATGAAAAAGAATTATGGTGGTACTTGGATACCCGAAAATTTGGAACGGCAGTACATAGTGGGTTTGGACTTGGATTTGAACGTTTGGTTCAATTTACGACTGGAATGGGAAATATACGAGATGTTATTCCTTATCCAAGAAGTCCACAAAATGCCGAATTCTAATTAGAACTGAGTTTTTTTTGTATTTTTATAAAATGTTCATTTAATTTATGCTTAAACAAGGTTTACAATTCAAATTATCGCAAAAGCTGTCTCCGCAGCAAATTCAACTCATGAAGTTGATTCAATTGCCTACGCAAGAATTTGAGCAACGCCTAAAACAAGAATTAGAGGAAAATCCTGCTTTAGAAGTTGAGGATGAAAATGCTGATGATTATGAAAACTCACAGTTAACAGATTCTTATGATGAGTATGACGATTCGGGGAATGAAAGCATAAATGCCGAAGATATTAATATAGATGAATATTTAAGCGACGATGAAATCCCAAACTATAAAACACAAGCCAATAACTATTCTTCAGATGATGAAGAAAAGGATATTCCCTTTGCATCCGGACCTTCGTTTACGCAACATCTAAAAAATCAAATGAATACCTACCGTTTAACGGAAGAAGAGGAAATTATTAATGATTTTTTGATTGGAAGTATTGATGACAGCGGTTATATTCGTAGAGATTTGACAGATATTTTAGATGATTTGGCATTTACTGAAAATATTTTCACCACTGAAAAAGAATTGGAACGGTTGCTAAAAATTGTACAGCAATTAGATCCGGCCGGAGTTGGAGCTCGCGATTTAAAAGAATGCTTAATTCTACAATTAAAACGAAAAGAGGAAAAACCTTGCATAAATCTTGCTATCGATATTTTAGAAAATGGCTTTGAACATTTTGTAAAAAAGCATTATACTAAATTATTACAAAAGTTCCATATAACGGAAGAAGAATTAAAAGACGCCATAAAACAAATTGAAAGGCTAAATCCGAAACCTGGAGGTTCTTTTGTTGGCAACAGCAAAGTAACGGAACAAATTGTGCCTGATTTTACCATTAGAATTGTTGATGGAGAGCTGGAACTTACACTAAATTCAAGAAATGCGCCCGAACTTCACATTTCTAATGAATACAACAATTTAATGCATGGTTACAAGGATTCCAGTGAGAAATCGAAATCTCAAAAGGAAGCTGTCATGTTTATAAAGCATAAATTAGATGCTGCAAAATGGTTTATTGACGCTATAAAACAACGTCAGCAAACATTGCTTTTAAATATGAACGCCATTATGCAACATCAAAAAGAATATTTTTTAACCGGTGATGAACGCAAATTAAAACCGATGATTTTAAAAGATATTGCGGATGTCATAGATATGGATGTTTCAACCGTTTCCCGTGTGGCAAGCAGTAAATATGTATCAACGCCTTATGGAACAAAATTAATTAAAGAGTTTTTCTCCGAATCAATGAAAAACGACCAAGGAGAGGATGTTTCAACAAGAGAAATAAAGAATATATTGGAAAGCGTCATAAAAGAAGAAGATAAAAAGAAACCTCTAACAGATGATCGATTGGCGTTAATTTTAAAAGATAAAGGATATCCAATTGCAAGAAGAACTATCGCAAAATATAGAGAACAGTTAGATATTCCCGTTGCACGTTTAAGAAAAATATTTTAGCAAAAAGC
>JAGXIN010000156.1 GCA_024635575.1 Flavobacteriia bacterium | reverse complement strand
TTGTTGTTCTTTTTTGACTTAAAAAAATACTTTTTAACTAAAAAAGCTATTGCAAGTCCTAAAGCGATATATACCAAATAGTCCTGCATCAACTTAAAATATTATAGGTAATTATTGAAACTATATAGGCCAAAGCGCTCATTCCTGTTAATTGTAATATGGGCCATTTCCAGCTTTTGGTTTCTCTTTTCACAATGGCCAATGTACCAATGCACTGCATGGCAAAGGCATAAAATAACAATAAAGACATTCCAGTAGCGAAATTAAATCTTTTTTCGCCAGTTTTAGGATTAACTTCTGCAGCCATTCTTTCCTTTATTGTGCCAAAATCCCCTCCCTCACTTTCAACATTATAAATAGTGGCCAAAGCACCGATAAAAACTTCACGTGCCGCAAATGAGCTTATTAGAGCAATTCCAATTTTCCAATCGTAACCCATTGGTTTAATGACGGGCTCAATTATTTTGCCCATTTTTCCAATATAGGAATGTTCCAATTTGTACGAGGCTATTTTTTTGTTAAGCACCTTTTCGGGTAAATTATTTGCAGATTCTTGCGCCGTCACAAATTCTGAGGCATTTTCGAATTTTGTATGCCCGTTTGAAGCCAAAAACCAAAGTACAACAGACAATGCTAAAATTATTTTACCGGCACCAAATATAAAAGCCTTTGTTTTTTCAACAACTTCATAAAAAATATTTTTAATAGAGGGTAATTTATAGTTTGGCATTTCAATGATAAATAATCCCTTAGTTTTAATTTTTAACACATTATGCAATAAAATTGCAGAAGAAATTGCAGCTGTAAAACCTAAAAGATACAATCCCATTAATGTTAATCCCTGCAAATTAAAAATACCGAAAACACGCTCGTCTGGGATGATTAGAGCAATTAAAATAGCATATACCGGCAAACGCGCAGAACAAGTCGTGAAGGGAATTACCAATATGGTAATTAGACGTTCTTTCCAATCACTTATGTTTCGTGAAGCCATAATTGCCGGGATGGCACAGGCTGTTCCCGAAATTAATGGAATGATACTTTTTCCGCTCATTCCAAATTTTCGCATAATTTTATCCATTAAAAAAACCACCCTGCTCATATAGCCTGTTTCTTCTAACGTTGCAATAAACATAAATAAAATGGCTATTTGCGGAAGAAAAATGACCACACCACCAACGCCGGGAATTATGCCTTCGGCAATTAAATTGGTGAATGTTCCTTTTGGCAAGTTGGTTTTGGCCAGCTCACTTAAATTGGCAAAAAAAACGTCTATTAAATCCATTGGGTAACTTGCCCAGGCAAAAATAGATTGAAAAATAAGCAGCAAAATCCCAAAAAATATGATATACCCAAATATTCTATGGGTTAAAATTCTATCGAGTTTAGATCGTATGTCCGTTGCTTCATTTTTGTCAACCGAATACGTTTTTTTTAAAATTTCATTGATAATCTGATACCTGTAAACGGTTTCTTTATGCTGATACTTTATAATTTTCCCATCGTCTTTATTAAATGTGGTTATTTTACGTTGCAATTCGTTCGATAAAAAATCGCAATTTTTTTGTTGGGTAATCAAGAGCCAAGATTTATATAAAGAAAATTCAGGAAATGTAGTTTCTATAGCTTCAAAAAATACGGGGTCAATTTTGTCTGATATATTGGCAACTGGTTCTGTATTCCAGTTTTCAAAATTTTCAATTTCTCTTTTTAATGCATCAATCCCTAAATTTTTTCTGGCACTGATTAAAACTATTTCAGATTTTAATTCCTTTTTAAGGGCATCAATATCAATAGTAATTCCTTTTCGAATCATTTGATCCGACATATTTATCACCAATATGGCAGGAAATTGTAAATCTTTAATTTGAGAAAATAAGAATAAGTTTCTTTTTAAGTTTTCAACTTCGGCAACGACAATTACCAAATCTGGGAAAGAATCATTATTTTCATTAAGTAAGGTTTCAAGAACAATTGTTTCATCTAATGTGGTGGGGTTAATGCTGTATGTTCCTGGTAAATCGGTGATTTCGGCAGTTAGATGTTCAGAAATTTTGCATTTCCCTTGCTTTTTATCGACTGTGATTCCGGGGTAATTTCCAACTTTTTGGTTTAATCCCGTAAGCTGATTAAATAATGAAGTTTTTCCGGTATTGGGGTTTCCAACTAAAGCGATGTTTAAAAGCGATTTGCTTTGCATTAGAGCAACTTGGTGATATTAATTTGTTTTGCCGTTTCTATTCTTATGGCTAAATGGCTTCCGTTTACTTTTATGTATAAAGGGTCTCTCAAAGGAGCTATCTGTAATAATCTAACTTCTTTACCAGGCAAACAGCCCATTTCCAATAGATTTAATGGAATAGCATCTAGGCAAAAATCTTGAATAATTCCTATTTCACCAATCAGTAAACTTGCTATAGTATCTCCCATTATTAAGAATAATTATAAATAATAGGCAAATATACTAAATTAGAATGATTCTAAACAATGATAATTATCACTTATTTAGATTCATTCTGTAATATTTTAATATCGAGAACTAATCGTTCTATGTCTTTGCTATCAGTTCCGTCATAAAACCCTCTTATCTGACGTTTTTTATCAACCAATATAAAATTTTCAGTATGTATAAAATCTTGAACTCCTCCATCACCTTCATCCAAAACGGCAAAATAGCTTTTTCGCGCCAACTCGTATATGTGTTTTTTGTCGCCTGTTGTGATATTCCATTTGTCATCCATAACTCCTTTTCTAATGGCATATTCTTTTAAAATTGGAATACTGTCCATTACCGGCGTTACTGAAATTGATAAAAATTTAATATCGTCTTCATTTTTAAAAACTTCCTGTAGCTTTCCCATATTATTTGTCATTACCGGACAAATGGTCATGCATCTTGTAAAGAAGAAATCTGTTACATAAATTTTACCGTCATAGTCTTTCTGAGTTACTATTTCTCCATTTTGGTTAATCAGCTTGAAATCCGCCACTTTATGACTCCTTCTTATATGAACCACGCTTTCATCAACCAATTTCGGGTTTACATCAGCCGGGTTAAAAACTGGCAATTTTTTTTCAGGTGTCAAAAGCGTGTAAATGGCATAAATCATCCCTACCGAAAAAAATGCCATGATTATAAGTGTAGGAACAGATTTTTTGAAAAATTTAAGATTCATTTATTTATAATAATTAAGCCGCTAATTTAGTGCAATAGATTATTATAGTCACTAAACTGATTTAAAACTTTGTTAAAATAGGCAATAACCTAATTATTTAGTTTTTACAACACTATATAAAACCGTACATTTGTGCGATTTTAGTAATTTGAAGAAATATATATGGACATATTGATTAAGGCTTTACAGTTTATTTTAAGTTTATCATTTTTAATTGTACTGCATGAGCTTGGACACTTTATCCCCGCAAAATTATTTAATACCCGCGTTGAAAAATTCTATTTATTTTTTGATTATAAATTTTCATTATTTAAAAAGAAAATTGGAGATACCGTATACGGTATTGGTTGGATTCCTTTGGGAGGTTATGTAAAAATTTCAGGTATGATTGACGAGAGCATGGATACCGAACAAATGAAACAACCAGCACAACCATGGGAATTTAGATCGAAACCGGCCTGGCAACGTTTAATTATTATGTTAGGTGGCGTAACTGTAAATTTTATTTTAGGTATTCTGATTTACATTATGATTGTTTTTGTTTGGGGCGTTGATTTTGTGAAACCAACTGATGTGAAACACGGCTTTGCAGTAAATGAAATGTTAACCCAATATGGCTTTAAAGATGGCGATAAAATTCTGAAATTTAATGGTGAGGAGCCTATAGACGTTACAGACATTAACAGACATTTGTTTTTAAGGGACATTACATCCCTGGAAGTATTGCATGAAGATGGTACAACGGAAACATTAACAATTCCAGAAAATATTGGAGATGAAATGTGGGCAAACGGGGTTATGGACCCTTTTTCCGTTAGATCTGAAGCAATCATTGACAGTGTTATAGTGGACTCTCCTGCTGAAGAAGCAGGCCTGTTGAAGAATGATAAAATAATATCAGTTAATGGAACTCAAGTTAACTATTGGCAGGATTTCACTAAATTGATCGAGAATTCCAAAGAAGCCAATCTTACTATTGGCGTGGATAGAAACGGAACTTTTAATACGATTACTATATCTCCAAGAGAAGATAAAACAATTGGCGTATTTAACTCCAAATTACAAAGCCTTAACATTCAGCATAAAGACTATTCTTTTATGGAAAGTATTCCTAAAGGAAATTCATTGGCAGTTTGGACACTAAAGGACTACATCACACAATTTAAATATGTTTTCACTAAAAAAGGGGCAACTAGCATCGGCGGTTTTATTGCTATAGGAAATATTTTCCCGGCAACTTGGAGCTGGCAGTCTTTCTGGGGAATTACCGCATTCCTGTCAATTATGCTGGCCTTTATGAATTTATTGCCGATCCCGGCATTGGATGGTGGCCACGTGATGTTTACTTTGTATGAAATGATTACCGGCAGAAAGCCAAGCGACAAATTTTTAGAATACGCACAAATCACCGGATTTCTATTGTTAATTGCATTGCTTATTCTGGCAAACGGAAATGATATTGTAAAACTGTTCTCATAAAACAAAAAAAACTCGCTAATAATTTAGCGAGTTTTTTTTATTTTAAATAAGTCTGCATTTTAATCTGCAAGTACAGTAACATAATTTTCTTTCATTTCAATAGTGCCACTTTTAATTTGAAACGAATACTCACCTTTTATATTTGTAAATTTAGCTTCAAATTGCTCCTCAATAGTGATGTTTACACCCTTAAATTTAACCTCGCCTTCAATAAGCAGCGAAACTACTGGCGCATGATGACTTAACAGCTGAAATTTGCCGTCACTTCCGGGAAGTGATACTACATCAACTTTTGAGTGTAATATGGTGGCTTCCGGTGTTACTATTTCTAAAATCATATTTTTTAGTTGTTGGTTGTTGGTTGTTGGTTATTAGTGAATTCAACTTAAAACTAATAACTAAAAACTTAAAACTGTTTTATGCTTCTGCTAACATTTTTTCTCCGGCATCAATAGCTTCCTGAATTGACCCTCTTAAATTGAATGCTGCTTCTGGATATTTATCTAATTCGCCATCCATAATCATATTGAACCCTTTAATGGTGTCTTTAATATCAACCAAT
>JAGXIN010000155.1 GCA_024635575.1 Flavobacteriia bacterium | reverse complement strand
TGGAGCATCCTGTTATATAGACAAAGCCCTGGAAGTTGAGGCGCGTTATTTTGTGGATACTTTATTCAGCAAGGAAACAAAAAACATTATTCGTTCTTCATTTGTGTTTATTGGAGATGCCGCAAAAGGAAAATCAAAACCCAAAGGTTATGAGGTTGTTTCATACAAAAAAATTGGTGTTTTAGGCGCCGGAATGATGGGGACAGGGATAGCTTATGTAAGTGCTAAAGCTGGATTGAAGGTCGTTTTAAAAGATGTGAGCAAAGAAAATGGGGAACGCGGAAAAGACTATATCAATTCGCAGGAGCAAAAATTGTTAAAAAAGGGGTTGACTACGGAATCTAAAATTGAGGAACTGCTTCAAAAAATTCAGCCTTCAAATTCCGTGAATGATTTAGCTGATTGCGATTTAATTATAGAAGCTGTTTTTGAAAATGAAAAATTAAAGAATGCCGTAACCAAAGAAACAGAAGCGGTGATTGGTAAAGAGGTGATTTATGCATCCAATTCGTCTACCATACCAATTTCAAAATTGGCGGAAGCTTCTTCAAATTCAGCTCAATTTATTGGATTGCATTTCTTTTCTCCTGTTGAAAAAATGCCTTTGGTTGAAATAATCATGGGGAAAGAAACCAGTGAAAAAACATTGGCAGCCGCAATTGATTATGTGATTAAAATTAGAAAAGTGCCAATCGTCGTAAATGACGGACGAGGTTTTTTCACCTCAAGAGTCTTCGGGAAATTTGTGAATGAGGGCATCACCATGTTAACGGAAGGAATCCCTCCGGCCGTAATTGAAAATGTGGCTAAAAAAATTGGTATGCCAGTTGGGCCTTTGGCAATTTCTGATGAGATAAATTTAAAGTTAATGTTAGATATTATGAGTGAAGACCCAACTTTAACGCCTCATGAAATAAAGCTGAAAAACACGGTGGCGGCCATTGTTGAATTTCATCACCGAACTGGTAAAAAAGAAGGAAAAGGCTTTTATGAGTATCCGAAAAATGAAAAAAAATCGATATGGAAAGGATGGGAAAAAATTTATCCGACACATTCCGATTTTGATGAAGAAGAAGTAGGAAAAAGAATGTTGTTTGCGATGGTTATAGATGCCTATAAATGTTTGGATTCAGGGGTGATTCGTGAACCGAAAGATGCAGATGTCGGGTCCATTTTAGGATTGGGATTCCCCATTCATACAGGAGGCGTCATGTCATATATAGATTATATTGGAGCTAAGGATTTTGCTTTATACAGCGAAAAATTGGCACAAAAATATGGAGAACGATTTAAATTGCCGGAAAGCTTAAAAATCCGAATTCAGGAGGCAGGCAATAACAGGGTGTTCTACAAAAATTAACAGGAATTGTAAAAAACAACATAAAATGCTACAAAATATTCTGATTGAAAGAAAAATATACGCTTCCGAAGAACATAAAATGATGCAGGGAATGATTCAGGATTTCATAAAAAATGAAGTTATTGACCATATTGACGAATGGGAAAAAGCCGGTATGGTAAGCCGTGAAATTTGGAAACGTGCAGGTGAACTCGGTTTGTTATGTATGGATATGCCGGAAGAATATGGCGGTGTTGGCCTGGATTTTTCTTTTAATGCGATGCTGATTGAAGAATTTGCAAAAAAAGGAATCAGCGGACCCGGTTTTTCTTTGCATTCAGACATTGTGGCTCCCTATATTTTAAAATACGGAACTGAAGATCAGAAGAAAAAATATTTGCCCCAAATGGCAAAAGGTGAAATCATCACTGCAATAGGCATGACAGAACCTAATTGCGGAAGTGATTTGCAGGCTTTACGAACAACTGCTGTGGACAAAGGAGATCATTATTTGGTAAATGGACAAAAAACTTTTATTACCAATGGTTATATGTGCGATATGGCAATCATTGCAGTAAAAACAAATCCGGGAACAAAAGAAGAAGGCATTACATTGCTCATTGTAGAAACATCAATGAAAGGGTTTGAAAAAGGAGTTCCGTTCAAAAAAATAGGAATGAAATCTCAGGATACCTGTGAATTGTTTTTTGACAATGTTAAAGTCCCAAAAGAAAACAGGCTTGGAGATGAAAAAAAAGGTTTTAAAATTATGATGACCGAATTGGCCCGGGAAAGATTAACGGTTGGCATTGCCGGTGTGGCGACTGCCGAAGGTGCCATTGAAGCTACCATTGCCTATACTTCAGAAAGAACTGCTTTTAATACGCCAATTGCCGGATTTCAAAATACCCAGTTTAAACTGGCAGAGTGTGCCACACAAATGCAAATACATCAAGCCTTTTTAGACCGTTGTATCGAATTGATGAAAACCCATGAATTATCTGCCGAGAGCGCCTCTATGATTAAATATTCTGCAACAGATATGTGCGGTATCGTTGTGGATGAATGTTTGCAGCTATTTGGGGGTTATGGCTATATGTGGGATTATCCAATTGCCAGAATGTATGCAGACAATCGTGTGGCACGAATTTATGCCGGCACCAATGAAATTATGAAATTATTAATTGCACGAGGTTTATTTAGAGAACTGTTCAAAAGATGAAACGAGCCTTACAAATTTTGACACATAAAAGAATGGTTCATGGCGAACAGCAGCTGTTACCAATAAAAAATAAAATGTAAACAGATGAAGGAATTACTGAAAGATTTTAAGGTAAAAACAATTGTAAAAGTACGATGGGGAGATATGGATGCTTATCAGCATGTCAATAATGTCATTTATGTTGCCTGGGGCGAAATTGCACGAATAGATTATTTCATAGCCCTTGAATCTGAGGCATTTTTAGCATCACCAAAAAAATTGAAATATGCGCCAATTTTAGGTTTTCAATCGGTTAAATATATTGCGCCGCTGGTGTATCCAGATACCATCCATATTGGCACTAAAACAGAAGAAATAAAGGAAGACAGAATTGTGTTAAAGTCTTATTATTATAGCGAAAGCACCAGAAAACTGGTGGCAATTAAAACTCATGAAGTCATTGTTTTTGATTATAAAACCAATCAGAAAATCCTTGTTCCCGAGGAATTTATTTCGAAAATAAATCACTTAGAAAACAAATAACAGGCAGTTAAACAATTTTTTCCATGAAAGAAATTCAGCCGTTAAACGGCATAAAAATTATTGATTTCACCCGTTTATTGCCGGGTCCTTTGGGGACCCATTTATTAAGTCAGCTGGGGGCTGAGGTCACAAAAGTGGAAAGTCCGAAGCGAATGGATTACACCAGGTTTTATCAGCCTCAAATAAATGGTGTTTCTACATTATTTCATTCGTTGAACTGTACAAAAAAACAATTAATTGTAGATTATGAAACTCCTGAAGCCTATCAGCAACTCGTGGAAGAAATAAAAAAAACAGACGTGTTGATTGAGCAATTTCGCCCGGGCACGATGGCTGTTTTTAATTTATCATTTGAAAAGGTGAAAGAGATAAATCCGAATATCGTTTATATTTCCGTAACCGGGTATGGACAAACCGGGGAAAAAAAAGACGAAGCGGGTCATGATTTAAATTATCTGGCAGCCACTGGTTTGTTAAGTTTGAATAAAGATGAAAATGGAAAACCGGTGATTCCAGGTTTTCAAGTTGCCGATATTGCAGGCGGTGCCTATATGATAGTTTCTGCCTGCACAAGTGGGTTGTTGGCGCAAAAAATTCATCAAAAAGCACAATATATAGATTTGTCAATATTTGATGCCACCATTTCTCTTGGAGCCATTGCACATGGCATGTTACAAGGGAGCGCCGACTATCATAAAACGCCTATTTTAAGTGGTTTTATGGTGAACTATAATGTATATGAATGTGCCGATAGCAAATGGATTGCATTGGCTGCCTTTGAAATGAAGTTTTGGAATTCATTTTGCGAGTTGGTTGATCAACCTTTATGGAAAACTTCTCATAGTGATGATCTAATATCCGGTGTTTTTGACAAGAAAAAACTGGAGCAATTATTCAAAACGAAAACGCGTGATGAATGGGTCGCATTGTCCTCAAATTATGATGTATGTTTATCTCCGGTTTTGGAAATGCAAGAAGTATATGATCAAAAGCAAACAAAAGACAGGGCTATTTTTAAGGAGGCTGAAGTTGATGGTGAAACTTTAAAAATTTATGACAAACCCTACAAAACTTATATAAGTTTGTAAGCGATTATTTCAGTAAAGGTAAGGTGATCACTAATTAAAAAGCGGACAAGTAAACTTAATTTTACTCAAAGTCATTCGCAATTTTTATGCTTTTCATACCTCCAAAAGGCTTGATAGGCGTAAGTTAAATCTCTGGACAAATCCCCCCATCTTATCCGCCCTTTTTCAATAGCCTTACTTAATTTTTTGAATTTCTCTTCTGATAACGGTAATTCTATTTTTGTTAAATCCAATTTTTCCATGTCGATATTTTTTTTTAAAATGACACTGAAAGCCATACGGTTGCTTGTCGTAAATCTGTTTTGAAAAGGTTTTCTTGGGGTTTCCTATTCTCAATTATTGAGCATGATGCATTCAAAACTTAATAGGAGTTTCAAATGAGATTGCTTCATGAGGCATAATATAAGAAATTTTTGCGAGATACGCAACATAATAATTAAATTATTTGGCCATCGAGATTAAAAAATAAAAATAATCAAAAAAAGACAAATAAAGAAGTCTTAGATTTAGTCATTTTTCATTAATTTATTCAGCTTCAACAATCACCACTTTAGGGTCTATATCATCAGCGCCGTGGGTTAGTTTTTTCAACTTTTTAACAAAAACCACCAATAACAATCCAAAGGAAACGCAAAATATAAATACACCCATAAAAATAGCATATTCACCGGCATTTTGAGCAGCTTCTCCTATATAACCGGCAAGCTTATTTCCTATTCCGGAAACCATAAAATAAGCGCCCATCATTAAGGAGGCATATTTTAAAGGCGCTAGTTTGGTAATGAAAGACAAGGCAACTGGCGAAATGCTCAATTCACCAATAACGTGCAAAAAGTAGGCACCGAACATCCAGTAAATGGAAGCTTTTCCGTCCAAAGAAGAAGCGGTTTCAATCGCTGCTGCCGCCAACAATAAAAATCCAAAACCAGTGATGATAGTTCCTAAGCCCATTTTAAACAGCGAAGAACTTTCTCTTCCTTTTTTTCGCCATTTGGTCCAAAAATAGGCAACAGGCACCCCAAATAAAATCACATAAAAAGCATGCAGCGCCTGCAAAAAACTTGCGGGAACTTCAAAACC
>JAGXIN010000036.1 GCA_024635575.1 Flavobacteriia bacterium | reverse complement strand
TTAGTAAAATAGAAAAAAGCGCCGCCTGGCGCTTTTTTCATGAACTAATCAAACTTACTAAGAATGATGACAAAGGTTACAAAGCTTTGCCACACAGTATATTACAATATATGTGCCAAGGCTTAAAAGGGTGTTGTTAATTAATAGTTAAAGTGAAAGCCCCCCTAACCCCCGAAGGGGGAATTATAAAAATGGACAGTTGAAAAGTATAAAAGTCAATACTAATAAGGGAAGTTCATAGGGGACTTTAAAAAAATTTTGTAAAATTCACTTTCATAACTAGTTACATCGTTATAACTAAATCAACTCCTTTCCTTTGGAAGGGGTCAAGATAAGATAATTTAAAAGTTAGAATTTAAAACTCCAGCTTTATTCCAAATGTCGCTGTGCTTTATAGGAAGACCTGACCAAAGCGCCACTTTCAACATATTTAAAGCCCATTGTCAGCCCGATTTCTTTGTATTTAATAAATTGTTCAGGTGTAATGAATTCAATCACCGGCAAGTGTTTTTTGCTGGGTTGTAAATATTGGCCAATGGTTAAAACATCAACATTGGCATTAACCAAATCCTGCATTGTTTCAATCACTTCTTCCTCAGTTTCGCCCAAACCAAGCATAATACCCGATTTCGTTCTGCGCTGTCCCTGATCTTTCATATATTTCAAAACTTCCAGGCTTCGGTCATATTTTGCCTGAATTCTAACTTCACGCGTTAAGCGTCGAACGGTTTCAAGGTTATGGGAAATTACTTCAGGAGCAACCGCTAAAATTCGATCAATATTGATTGTGTTTCCCTGAAAATCGGGAATCAAGGTTTCAAGAGTAGTTTCAGGATTGGCTCTTCTAATGGCATTAACTGTTTCAGCCCAAATAATAGATCCGCCATCTTTTAAATCGTCTCTGTCAACAGAAGTTATAACTGCATGTTTAATTTTCATCAGTTTTATTGATCGTGCTACTTTTTCCGGTTCTTCCCAGTCAACAGTTTCAGGCCTGCCGGTTTTTACCCCACAGAATCCGCAGGAACGTGTACAGGTATTTCCTAAAATCATAAATGTAGCCGTGCCTTCTGTCCAGCATTCACCCATATTTGGACAGCTTCCGCTGGTGCAAATGGTGTTCAATTTATATTTATCAACTAAATTCCTTAATTCGGTATATTTTTTTCCAACCGGTAGTTTAACGCGCAACCAAGCTGGTTTTTGAATTTTATTTGGCAATGAAGTGGTTTCTTGTGTCATTTTAAACGAAAATAGATTGCAAAAATACAAAGAAATTATAAACTAAAATACCATTTAACTTTTGAAATTGCCGTAAAAGAAATGAATGATTTTTTTATTTTTTCAAAAAAGAAAAATAAAGCATAGCATCAGTTACGGTTTCTTTTTATTTTGAAGAAAAAAGGAAAAAAGGAACATTTATTATGGTTATTTTAAAGGTTAAATGGTATAGAGATACCAGAAACTAAAACCTATTAAAAACAAGATACCAAACCAACTTAGAATTTTTAGTTGCAAAGAAGGTCGCCATTCCTTAGGAGTATGTTTACCAGAAATTAAGATATAATTTATAATGGCAAAAAACGGGGCCGTTAAAAAAGATAGAATTGTTGCGATTTTTATTAGGAAACCCATTTCTGATTTAAAGAAAACCAGGATTGAAATTGTTCCAATCGAGAGAAAGCTTATCCAGAACCAGTACATATTTTTATACGAATTATGAGTAAGTAAATCGAAAGCTTTTGTCATTGCCCTTGGCGATGCGTCCAACGTTGTGATGGTCGTGCTAAACATTGTGGTGAAGGCAGCAGCGGCAATGAAAATATACATTTCCTGTCCTAAATTTTTAGTGTAAAGTGTGATGAGCTGTTCGGAAAATTGAACAGCGCCTGAACTAAATGTTTCTCCGGAATTATACATTACAATGGCGCCTAATGAAACAAAGCATATACCCAATATCAAGGTGCTCAGAAAGCCAATATTGAAATCGAAAATAGCCTGTTTTGTATTGAATTCGTTTGTTTTGTCTTTTTGTTTTTCCAATGCCCAAAGCGATTGCCAGATAGAAACATCTAAAGGGGCAGGCATCCACCCTAAAAAAGCGATTAAAAATCCGACTTCAACAGTTCCTTTTGGAATAATCTGTACAAAACTCTGTGCGTTTGAAGAATTAATCGCCGCTACAATTAGAGCGATAACGGTACTTAACGTTAAGGTGATCACGATTAATTTCATCAATTTATCGAGCAAATTATAACGTCCAATAATTAATATTGTAAGGCAAATAAGGGTAATGATGATACTCCATATTATCGGATTTGTGGTAATTCCGAATAAATTGGCAGCCAATCCTGCTGTTACAATGGTAACTGCTGCTTGAATGGTGAACATTGTTGCCAGGTTTAAAATAAAATAGGCTAGAAGGACTCCTTTTCCCAATCTTTTATAGCCATCCAATAAACTCTCCCCGGTTGCTGTTGCATATCTGGGACCAAATTGAAAAAATGGATATTTTACAACATGAATTAAAACCAATGCCCAAACCAATCCAAAACCAAAATCTGCTCCGGATCGGGTGGATTGCACCAAATGCGAAACGCCAATCGCAGCTCCGGCAAAAAGCAATCCCGGACCTAATTTTTTAAGCCAGTGCAATTTTTTTGAAATCAATCTTCAGTAGAGTTTTTAATAATTTCTGCCAATAATTTTTTTGCTCTTGATAGCTTTATTTTGATGTTGCCAATAGGTTCATTTAAAATTTCGGCCATCTCCTTGTAACTCATTTCCCTGAAATAGCGAAGATTGATTATTTCCTGATAATGTGGTTTTAATTGTTTAAGGTAGTTTAGCAATTGCGCTAAATTTTGATCTATAATTAACTGATCTTCAGCTGACGGTGATTCGTCTGAAATTTTATATGCCTCAGATTCCTTTTTGTTTAGTGAAATGGTTTCTGTGCGTTGTTTTCTCAAATGATCTAAAAAAATATTTTTTGAAATTGAAATCAGCCATGTTTTAAAATTGTAGCTTTCATTGTATAAGTCAATTTTATCAAATGCTTTAGAAAAAGTTTTTATGGTTATGTCTTCAGCTTCGTCTTCATCTTCTGTTTTTAATAATTGAAAACGATAAACATCACTCCAATAAGTGTTTAGCAATGTGTTAAAAGCCTTTTGGTCTTTTTTTCTTGCTTTTTCAATTAAATCAGCGATATCATTGTTTTTTTTTACCAATGTGTAGGTTTTGAAATCATATTTTTTATAAAGATAAACATTTGAATCAAAATTAAAAATATTTCAAAAAAAGGAATAAACAGAATTAAATCTCTTTCATTTAATTTTTTTGCAGAATAACCAATAACTAAATATAGAAACAGGAATCTGGTAAAAATTAAAATTGCAATGAGCTGCCAATTATAAAGTAAACATAGCAGTGTGATGCCTAAAATCCAGAACAACAATTGAGAAATAAAAAACAAACCCAATAGAAATTTATGTGCAGGTTTGTATAAAGAAGCCGTTGAAATATGCCTTCTCTTTTGATGAATCCAATCTTTATAGTTCGTTTTTGGAATGGATTCCGTAAAACTGTTTGGTGAACAGGAAATGGCAGTGTTTTGTTTTGTTGCCACTTGGTTTATAAATAAATCATCGTCACCCGATTTAATATGCATATGATTGGCGAAACCATTTACCTTGAAAAAAACTGATTTTGTGTAGGCTAAATTACGACCAACAGCCATATAGGGAATTCCAATTTTTGCATAGCCAAAATATTGGATGGCGGTTAAAATGCTTTCAAATCTAATAAGTTTATTTAAAAATGATTTTTTTATTTTCTTATAAGCGCCATAGCCCAATACAATTTGATGTTCATTACTGAAATTATTGACCATTTCAGTAATCCAGCTTTCAGAAACAGGAATGCAGTCGGCATCCGTGAACAATAAATGCTCATTGGATGCTGCTTTAATACCTAAAGTAAGGGCATATTTTTTACTTCCCCAAAATTGCTCATTTGCCACAATATTTACAATTTTTATGGGCATTGAAGTTTCTTTTTTAAACTTTTCCATTACTTTTAAAGTCCGGTCATGGGAACAATCATTAATCAATACCAGCTCAAAGTTCCCATAATTTTGTTTGAGGAAAAGCGGTAAATTTTCAGTTAAGTTTCTCGCCTCATTTTTAGCGCAAATAATAACTGAAACAGGAAGATTGAAATTATTTTCGGGTGGTTTATTTTTAGAAAAAGAAAAAGAGCCAAAAATGAAAATGTAGTAAATAAACTGAATACAAAAAATTACTGCAAAAGCAATAAATAGATATTCGAGCATATCTTATTTATTTTCTTTATTTTCACATTGATCAGGCAATCTCCCGCAATATCCGCAGGCTTCTCCTTCTTTATTTAAATGAGGATTTTGACTTGCGCAAGTTCCCGCAAATTTACCGTCTTTTTTAGCCCAAATTTTAATGGCTATTCCGGCAATGCCAATAGCTAAAAGGACAATTGTAATTAAAACAAGTTTCATAAGAATATATTATGGTGCAAAGATACAGATTTATCATCGATGAATAAAAAAGCAAGAATTAATTTTTTAAATGAATAAATCACAACAAAACTGTTTAATGATTACGTTCTTTGTTGTAAAAACATTAATATTTGATAATAAGGCTTTGTTTGTTGATAATAAATTGTTATATTGTCAATCAATTAATATTTAATTTTTTTTAAATTTATTGTTTAATAACCATCTAAAACTTTAAGAATTATAAAAATTAATTGAATTAATAAATATTAATTGGTTTTTTAAACTAAAAGACTCGTCCATTGGCTTAAATAGACGAGTCTTTGTTTTTTTAAAATAAGTGTTATTTTTTTACCAATTCTTCTTGAACGTTTGTTGGCACCAATTCGAAATTTGAAAACTTAGTACTAAAACTTCCTCGACCTTGAGTGATGGAACGCAACGTTGTCGAATATTTATACATTTCAGCTAAAGGTGTTTTAGCTCTAATGGTTTGATATTTGCCTTCACTGTCCATTCCTAAAATTATGGATCTGCGCGATTGTAAATCGGTCATGACATTACCCATTAACTCTTCGGGAACCTTAACTGAAAGTTCATTTATTGGTTCCAATAATTTAGGTTTGGCATTTAAAAAGGCCTCTTTAAAAGCATGCGCTCCAGCAATTTTAAATGAAATGTCATTAGAATCTACTGCATGCATTTTGCCGTCAAAAAGCATCACACGAACGTCTCTGGCATAAGATCCCGTTAAAGGACCTTCTTCCATAACTTCTAAAACTCCCTTTAAAACAGATGGCAAATAACGTGCATCAATGACACCTCCAACAATACAGTTATAAAATATTAATTTTCCTCCCCAGTCCAGGCTAATTTCCTCTTTTCCTCTTATGTTAAATCCTTCAGGTTCAGGCATTCCTTCAAACCAAGGCTCTATTTTAATGTGAACTTCTCCAAACTGGCCTGAACCTCCTGATTGTTTTTTGTGTTTATAACTAGTTGTTGCAGAACGCTGTATGGTCTCTCGATAGGCAATTTTAGGTTGTTCAAAAACTGCTTTTATGCCGTAAGTGTTTTGTAAAACCCAGTCGATGGTCGCTAAATGTAATTCTCCTTGACAGGATAAAATAAGTTGTTTTAATTCCGATGAATATTTAATGGTAACGGTTGGATCTTGACTATGTATCTTTTTAAGCGATTCACTTAGTTTTTCATCATCGTTTTTGTCAAAAGCTCTAACGGCTTTGGTTATTCTGGCTTCAGGATAAATAATTGGTTTTATGGTAATATCTGAACCTTTTGCTCTGAGGGTATCATTTGTTTCGGTATATTTTAATTTTAAGGTGGCTCCAATATCACCGGCACTTAATTTTTCAACCAGTTCACGATTTTTGCCGTCCATAATATACAGCTGGTTTAAAATTTCAATTTCACCATTTCTAGAATTTTCCAACTTGTCATTTTGTTTAATTTCTCCTGATTTTACTTTAAAGAAACTAATTTGTCCCAAGTTAGGTTCATACACAGTTTTAAATACAAATAGTGCTGTTGGTGCATTAACTTTACATTCTATGGATTTGCCTTCAACACTTTGCTCTGTTTTTAAATCGGCTGCAGACGGAGCGACATTGTCAATAAATCCCATTAAACGCCCTGTTCCCATATCATTAAGTGCCGAAATGCAAAATACCGGGAATAATTCATGGTTTAGCATTCCTTTTTTAATTCCTTCCCGCATTTCATCTTCATTAAGCGTGCCTTTATCAAAATAAAGCTCCATCAAATTTTCATCGTTTTCGGCAGCTTTTTCAATTAGCTCATTCTGAAGTTCTGTTGCATATTCAATTTGATCTTTAGGAATTTCTAATTTTTCAGGTTTTCCTCCCTGAGGCTCAAATTTGTACATTTTCATTTTAAGCACATCAACAATACATTGTGCACCATCAACTACATGTGGATATTGAACTTTAACCACATTTTTACCCGCCAATTCAATAACGCTTTTATAGCTTTCATCGAAATCGGCACTTGGATGGTCTATTTGATTGATGACAAATAAAGTCGGATGTGAAAACCGATCAATATAATCCCATATTATTTCTGTACCAACTTCAACGCCGTATTGTGCATTAATTACCATCACAACGGAGTCTGTAACATGCATTGTAGAGGCGATTTCACCAATATAATCATCCAATCCGGGAGTGTCAATAATGTTTATTTTGTAATTACGCCATTCAGTATGCAGGGGGGTGGCGAAAACGGAAGTTTCTCTTTCATGTTCTATTGCGTGGTAGTCGGAAATGGTGTTTTTATTTTCAACAATACCACGGCGGCTGACTAAGCCGGCTTCAAAGAGCATGGTTTCGGCCAATGTTGTTTTACCACTTTTATGGGAGCCAACAAAAGCGACATTTTTAATGTGTTTATCATCGTATATTTTCATAATTCAATGGTTTTGATATAAAGTTTTATAAAAGTACAAACTTTTTAATATAATAAGATGATGAATGTTAGTGTTTTTTTTAAAGTGTTTTATTATTTATTAAGGATGAAATTTCTGTTTTAAGATTTTAGGCAATCTACGCTACAGCTCATCTGAAATAATCGACAATTCAGTAAGTAAAAATTTTGCATTTCATTATAATTTGCCAATTTTGAGCCATAAAACAATTATAAACTTAAAACAGAAAAGTATGCAACATTTAATTTTAGCGCTCGCATTATTTATTTCATCAATAATTTTTGCGCAAACACCAACTGAAAAAATAGAAAATGGGATTTTAGTTAACGTTTCTTCGGTAAATGCATTAAGTGACAAAGGAACTGTGAAATTTGCTTTTTACGATAAGGAAAATTTTATGAAACAGCCTGTTTATGCCAAATCGGCTTCTGTTGAAAATGGAAAAAGCACCGTTGTGTTTGAAAATGTTCCTCAGGGAATTTATGCCATTATTTGTTTTCATGATGAAAATGAGAATAATAGAATGGATTTTGATGAAAATGGCATGCCAATAGAAAGTTACGGTCTGTCAAATAATAACTTGAATTTTGGTCCGCCAGAATTTGAAAGTTCAAAATTTGAAGTGACAGAAGAAGATTTAACTTTAGAAATTAAATTCTAAATTGCAGTTATCAAAAAATAAATTGTCAGAAATGAATTTCAATATAAAATATTTAATAAAAGTATCTGCAATATTAGCAATTATAATATTTGTAATTGAGCGATTGTTATTTGCTGGCGGATTTAATCAGCCAATTGATGAATTAGTTAAAGTATTTGGAATTCATTTTATGTATGCCTTTGTATTAAGTGTGATAAATGGTTATTTCTTTTATTCTTTAGAAAGTAAATTTGAATGGAGGGAGAACCCTAAAAAAAGATTGATTATTGGTGCATCCGGTTCAGTTATATTGACAATGATTGGATTGATTTTATTAAGATTTATAACACTTGTTGTTATTCTGGGAAACCCGATTGAAAGTTTTTTAAACGATCCAAGTGCGAAAGCTTATTACTCTTTTGGTTTAGGAATGACCTTAATTATTAGTTTGGTATTTCACGCAATCTTTTTTTATAAAGCATTAACAGAAAAGAGAGTTAATGAACAACAAATTGTTGCTAAAACAGAAACAGCCAAATATGAGTCTTTAAAGAGCCAAATTGATCCTCATTTTTTGTTTAATAGTTTAAATGTATTGACAGCCTTAATAGGCGAAAACCCGAAGTTAGCTGAAAAGTTTACCACAAAACTATCAAAAGTGTATCGATATGTTTTAGAACAAAAAAATAAGGATTTAATTGAATTGGATGAAGAATTACACTTTGCCAAAACCTATATGGAATTGTTAAAAATGCGGTTTGAAAATGCTGTGACCTTTGAAATTCCTGATAAAGCGAGTGATCCGGAATATAAAATTTTACCGTTATCATTACAATTATTATTGGAAAATTCGATAAAACACAATGTTGTTTCTGAAGAAAATCCCTTAAAAGTAACCATAATCGAAGAAAATGGATATTTGGTGGTTTCAAATAATTTTAATCCTAAAACCAATATGGAAAATGGCACTAAAATAGGATTGCGAAATATTATTGACCGTTATAATTTAATAACCTTAAAAAAAGTACTGATTGAAAAATCCTCGAATCAGTTTATTGTAAAATTACCATTATTAACACAAAAAATAACGACCATGAAAACATCAGATATCCAACAAAACAACAAATATATAAGAGCCGTTGAGCGCGTTGAAGAAATAAAAGGGTTTTATTCAAGTCTTATAGCATATTGCATTGTAATTCCTTTTTTAATTTTCATTTATTTTAAATATACGCCAAATTCCATTCAATGGTTTTGGTTTCCAATATTGGGTTGGGGAATCGGCTTAATATTTCAAGGATTAAAAGCATTTAATTATAATCCGATATTGGGCAGTAATTGGGAAGAGCGCAAAATACGAGAATATATGAATAAAGAAGACAAACAGTACTGGGAATAAAAGCCCTTAACCCCCAATGGGGGAATTTAGTTGAAAGTGCTGGTGGTTGGTTGAGCGGAGTCGAAACCATTATTATCTAAAGCCTTAAAACTAAAAAGAAGATTAATAAATAGATAAATTCTAAGTACCAAATACTAGTTACCAGATATTCGTTTAAAAAACAAAAAGACAAAAAAACAAAAAGACAAAAAAATGAAAACTTATTATACTGAAGAAAATAAATATATTCGAGCAAAGAAAAAAGTAGATAACATAAAAGGGTTTTATTCAAATTTGCTTTCATATTGTTTGATAATTCCTTTTTTAATATTTATAAATTTAATGACAGCTCCAGATCATTTGTGGTTTTGGTGGCCAATGTTTGGTTGGGGAATAGGAATTATTTTTCATGCATTCGGGGTGTTTTACCATAATATTGGTTTTGGTAAAGATTGGGAAGAAAGAAAAATTAAGGAGCTAATGGACAAAGAAAATAATCGCAAATTTTAATTCATGGAAAATAAAAATTTTGAAGAACAAAAATATATTAAAGCCAAAAAGAAAGTAAAAGCGATAAAAGGATTTTATGTTCACTTTGCAATTTATTTAATAGTGAATGCATTTTTTATAATATCAAGAGTGTTTTCTGGAGGTGGGTATGAGGATTTGTGGGAATGGCAAACTTATAATACAGCAATTTTTTGGGGAATAGGAATTTTATTTCATGCTTTTAAAGTATTTGGAATGGGGTTTTTATTAGGAAAAGATTGGGAAGATCGTAAAATAAAAGAGTATATGGATAAGGATAAACGAGAATTTTGGGAGTAAATTTGATGTTACAAAGTTAAAAAGCCAAAAGTACTCGATATAAGATACCAAATATCAAAAAAAAATGAAAGTAGTAATTATAGAAGATGAAAAGCCAGCCGCCAGAAGATTGAGCAGAATGCTTAATGAATTTGGGATTGAACCAATAGCGATGTTGCATTCAGTTGAAGAGTCTATAAATTGGTTTCTGAATAATGAGCATCCCGATTTATTATTTTTGGACATTCAACTTTCAGATGGATTGTCATTTGAGATTTTTGAGGAGGTCGAAATAAAAAGTGCCATTATTTTCACAACGGCTTATGATGAATATGCCTTGAAGGCTTTTAAACTTAACAGCATCGATTATTTACTGAAACCAATTGATAATGATGAACTTGAAAATGCAATTAATCAGTTTAAAGAGTTGCACTCCAACACTTCAAAAAACAGCTTAAATATTGAACAGATTAAACAATTGATTGCCCCGGTCAAAAAAAACTACAAAACGCGATTTACAGTAAAAATAGGCCCACATTTAAAAATGATTAATATAGATGCAATTGAATGTTTTTATAGCGAAAATAAATCAACAAATATTTATACAATTGAAAACAGAACTTACCTTATAGAAGATACGCTGGAGCAATTGGAAGATAAGTTAAAGCCAGCAACTTTTTTTAGGGTAAACAGGCAACATTTTATAAATATCAATGCGATAAAAGACATTATTTCTTATTCAAACAGCCGATTGAAAGTGATGTTGAATTCTTTCAATGATTCTGAAATTATTGTGAGCCGTGAACGCGTTAAAGATTTTAAAGCTTGGATTGATAATTGAAAACTTAAAAGTCTAAAGTTCAAATTTAATCAATCCAATATACCAAAAATCTAAAATACCAGATACCAGATACCAGATACCAGATACTTGATACCAGATACCTAATACCAAAAATATATTTTTAAATGCTTCATTTTCTTTTTGTTATAATAAAATAAATTAAGTAAATTTGCACTCCTTTTAACGAGAGCAGATTTTAAAAGGAATGAGAGAAAAAATAATGTAAACCAACTCTTTGCGTTATTATCGTATAAAAATCTGAATAACAATAAGATACAAATAATTATTATCAGCAATTATGTCTGAAGAAACAAAAAAAACTGAAGAGCAAAATGATGCTACTGAAGTAAATCAAACAGCGGCGAAAGCCCAAAAAGAAACTACTGAAGAAGTAGCTGAAACAGTTGAAGCTCCAAAAGAGCCAAAAGCTGAAAAAGTTGCTAAAGAAGAAGTAGCTGAAACAGTTGAAGCACCAAAAGCTCCAAAAGCTCCAAAAGCTGAAAAAGTTGCTAAAGAAGAAGTAGCTGAAACAGTTGAAGCTCCAAAGGCTCCAAAAGCTGAAAAAGTTGCTAAAGAAGAGGTAGCTGAAACAGTTGAAGCACCAAAAGCACCAAAAGCTGAAAAAGTTGCTAAAGAAGAGGTAGCTGAAACAGTTGAAGCTCCAAAAGCCAAAAAAGTAAATCCGGAAGAATTTTTAGAGAATTTTGACTGGCACATGTACGAAGAAGGTATTGAAGCTGTTGACGCAGAGAACTTAAAAGCTTTTGAAGCAGCGTTAGAAGTTACCTTAGGAATTGTAAGTGAGCGTGAACTAATTGAAGGTATTGTTATAAGAAAAACAGAACGTGAAGCAATTATTGACATCAATGCAAAATCTGAAGGTGTTATTTCATTAAATGAATTTCGTTATAACCCAAATTTAGCTGTTGGAGACAAGGTTGAAGTTTTGGTTGATAAATTAGAAGACAGTACAGGTCAACTAGTATTATCACATAAAAAAGCAAGAGTCATTAAAGCTTGGGATCGTGTAAATAATGCACACGAAACAGGTGAAGTAGTTAACGGTTTCGTTAAATGCAGAACTCGAGGAGGTATGATTGTAGATGTTTTTGGAATTGAAGCATTCTTACCAGGTTCTCAAATTGATGTGAAACCAATTAGAGATTACGATCAATATGTTGAAAAAACAATGGAATTTAAAGTTGTGAAAATAAACCATGAATTTAAAAACGTTGTAGTTTCACATAAAGCACTTATTGAAGCTGATATTGAAATCCAAAAGAAAGAAATTATCGGTAAACTTGAAAAAGGACAAGTACTGGAAGGTATTGTTAAAAACATTACTTCTTATGGTGTATTTGTTGATTTAGGTGGTGTTGACGGATTGGTTCATATTACTGATTTATCTTGGTCTAGAATCAATCACCCAAGTGAAGTGGTTGAATTAGATCAAACATTAAATGTTGTAATTCTTGATTTTGACGATGAAAAAACCAGAATTCAATTAGGATTAAAACAATTAAACAAACATCCTTGGGAAGCATTAGATGAAAACCTTAAAGTAGGTGACAATATTAAAGGAAAAGTAGTTGTAATTGCTGATTACGGTGCGTTTATTGAAGTTTCTAAAGGTGTTGAAGGATTGATTCACGTATCTGAAATGTCTTGGTCAACCCATTTACGTTCAGCCCAAGATTTTGTGTCTGTAGGCGACGAAGTGGAAGCTCAAGTGTTAACTTTGGATAGAGACGAAAGAAAAATGTCTTTGGGTATTAAACAACTTCACCCAGATCCTTGGACCAATATTGCAGAAAAATACCCAGTAGGTTCAGTTCACACAGGAACAGTTCGTAACTACACAAATTTTGGTGTTTTTGTTGAATTGGAAGAAGGTATTGACGGTTTGGTTTATATTTCTGACCTTTCCTGGACTAAGAAAATTAAACATCCATCAGATTTTGTTTCTGTAGGTGATAAATTGGAAGTTCAAGTATTAGAATTGGATGTGGAAGGACGTAAATTAAATTTAGGTCATAAACAAACCAATGAAAATCCTTGGGATGCTCATGAAGAGAAATTCTCAATTGATTCAATTCACGAAGGAACTGTAAAAGATAAAAGTGATAAAGGACTAATAGTTACCTTAGAAGATGGTGTTGAAGCTTTTGTTCCAAGTCGTTTTACGCAAAAAGAAGATGGCACTAAATTGTCTAAAGGAGATGTTGATAAATTCAAAATTATTGAATTCAACAAAGAATTCAGACGTATTGTTGCTTCACATACCTCAATTTTTAAAGCACAAGAAGAGAAAAATATTAAAGTTGCTCAGCAAAAAACTGATTCAGCAGAAAAAACAACTCTTGGTGATTTAGGTGGTGATCTTGCCGCATTGAAGAAAAAAATGGAAGGCGGGAAATAATCCTGATTTCATTTAAATATTTAAAAGCTGTACCAAATTGGTACAGCTTTTTTCGTTTTATTAAAACTATAAAATTATCTTTGTTGCACTAAAATTAAGTGATGGCATTAATAAAATCAATCTCAGGAATAAGAGGTACCATAGGAGGAAAAGTAAGTGATAATTTAACCCCGATTGACACCGTTAAATTTGCAGCCGCATACGGGATGTGGCTTAAAAACCAAACCAGTAAAAAAGAACTTACCGTTATCTTAGGCAGAGATGCTCGAATATCGGGTAAAATGGTTAGCAGTTTGGTGTCGAATACCTTAGTTGGTTTAGGAATAAACGTAACCGATATAGGATTGTCCACAACACCAACAGTTGAGTTGGCCGTTATTCTTGATGCTGCCGATGGCGGTATTATTATTACTGCCAGCCACAATCCAAAACAATGGAACGCATTAAAATTGTTGAACAGTAAGGGAGAATTTTTAAGCGCATTGAATGGTGAAGTGGTTTTGGAAATTGCAGAAAATGATGCTTATGTTTTTGCGGAAGTTGATGATTTAGGCAGATACAGAAAGAAATCAAATTACATTAACAAACACATCCATGAAGTTTTAAATTTGGCTTTGGTGGATATTGATGCCATAAAAAATGCCAACTTTAAGGTGGTACTTGATGCCGTAAATTCAACGGGCGGAATTGCAATTCCTCCTTTATTGGAAAAATTGGGTGTACAATGTATTGAATTGTATTGTGAGCCTAATGGAGAGTTTCCACACAATCCGGAGCCGTTAAAAGAACACTTAACTGATATCTCAGACCTTGTTGTTAAAGAAAAGGCAGATTTAGGAATTGTGGTTGATCCAGATGTAGACCGACTTGCCCTTGTTTGTGAAGACGGTTCTATGTTTGGCGAAGAATATACATTGGTTGCCTGTGCAGATTACGTGTTGGGCAAAACGAAGGGGAACACAGTATCCAACTTATCATCGTCAAGAGCTTTAAGAGACGTTACGTTGAAACATGGCGGCAAGTATCAGGCAAGTGCTGTTGGTGAAGTAAATGTGGTGGAATTAATGAAAGAAACCAATGCGATAATTGGTGGAGAAGGAAATGGCGGCATTATTTATCCAGAGTCACATTACGGCAGAGATTCCCTTGTAGGCATTGCTTTGTTTTTGTCTCATTTGGCCAATTCAAAAGTCTCCTGCAAGCAATTGAGAGATAGTTATCCTGCTTATTTTATGAGTAAAAATAAAATTGAACTGACGCCACAAATTAATGTTGATGCCATTTTAAACACCATTGCCGCCAATTATAAAAATGAGGATGTGATGACGGTTGATGGGGTTAAAATTAATTTTGAAACCGAATGGGTGCATCTTCGAAAATCGAATACAGAACCTATCATAAGAATTTATACGGAAAGTACTTCACAACAAAGTGCAGATAATTTGGCAAACAGATTTATAGCTGAAATTAAAACGATTTGTTAATTCTGAAATTTTAAATTTTGGATTTAACAAATAAATAATTGAACGAATACACAACTAAACGAATACACAGATCAACAAAATTGTCAATTATAAAACAGGTGCTTTATCTTTGTGTTTGAAACGTTTATGTGTCCAGAAATAGTATTCTGGTTGTGCTCGGACTTGTTTTTCAACTTTTTCTATAAAAATATCTGTTAATTCATAATCGGGGTATTTTTTGGGCTCTTTGGTTATTAAACTAAATGATGTTTCATAATAGCCCCTTTTTACTTTTTTGGTTTCGATATAAACCATATTCATATCATATCTTTTTGCCAGCATTTCAGCACCAGTATGAATAGGAACTTTTACGCCAAAAAATTCACGCCAGTAAAATGTTTTGGAAAGCTGTGGAGATTGATCGCTGAGCAAACCATACATGGCCTGAATATTATTTTTTTGATTGTGTTTGATTTCAGCAATTAGTTTTGAAGTCTGTATTAAATTCGTGCCAAACTTGGTCCTTGATTTTAATATTTTCTCATTTAAATAAGGGTTTTCAACTTTGGTAAAAGCCGCATATCCGTTATATTTCACAAAAGAATCCAGACTCATAATCCATTCCCAATTTGCATAATGAGGGCCTGTGAGAATTACGCTTCTTCCATCTTTGAACAATGCCTCAAAAAATTCAAGATTGGTGTATTTATATCTTTTATAGACTTCTTCTTTACGAACGGTGAAAGATTTTATCATTTCAATAAAAACATCTGCAAAATGACGGTAGAATTTTTTACGGATCTCAATAATTTCTTTATCAGATTTTTCAGGAAAAGCCAATTTTAAATTATTAAACACTACTTTTTTCCGGTAGCCAATTAGGTAATAAACAACAAAATAAACAACATCTGAAATAGCATATAAAATGCGAAATGGCAACATGGAAATAAGCCAAATTACCGGATAAACCAAAATGTAAACCAATAAATTCATCATATGGTTGCAAATATCGTATTTAATTTTTGAATATTTTTTGATTGGTGCGTAAACAAGGAAATGGTATCGACATTTTTTTATACTTTCGCGGTTTAAATTTTAAAATCATGAATTTAAATATCGCTCTGTTAATAATTATTGCTGCCAATGTGATGATATCCATTAAAGGTTTTAATGACAATTTATTTTTTGATAAATACAAATTTCAAATCGGTTCCATCATAAGAGGTGAAAAAATAAGGATGTTTTCTTCGGCATTTTTACATGTGGATTATATGCACTTAATTTTAAACATGTATGTTTTATATATTTTTGCACCTATAATTATTCTAGGACTTGGTGTTGTAAAATTTTTAATCCTATATTTTGGCAGTTTAATTGCCGGAAATGTGCTAACGCTCAGTTATCATAAAAAGGAATTGTACTATACTGCAGTGGGTGCTTCAGGAGCTGTTGCGGGTATAATTTATGCTGCTATTTTATTGAATCCGGATATGAAACTTTTTATGTTTCCGTTGCCAATCCCAATTCCCGGCTATGTTTTTGGTATAGGGTATTTGTTGTATTCTATTTACGGGATGAAAAATAAAGTGGGCAATATTGGGCATGCAGCACATTTGGGGGGCTCTGTTGGCGGATATGCATTAATGTTGTTGGTATATCCCGAAGTATTTTCAAATAGCATGTCTACAGTCATTTTATTGGGAATACCCATTGTCTTATTATTGGTATTCGGAAAAAGATTTTTATAAAAAAAAGCCAAACAAAAGTTTGGCTTTTTTTTGAGCGAGAGACCGGGCTCGAACCGGCGACAGTCAGCTTGGAAGGCTGAAGCTCTACCAACTGAGCTACTCTCGCAAATGGTAAGCAAATATACAATCCTTTTATACTTCTAC
>JAGXIN010000154.1 GCA_024635575.1 Flavobacteriia bacterium | reverse complement strand
TTATAAAAAGCGTCATACACGTGATCCGGTCTAATTAAAAATTGAACAGATATTTTTAAATGTACAAAAACATCATCTTTAGTTTTGGTTTCTACAATGACATCTAATTGTTGTACCCGTAAATTAACACGTCCTGCAACTTTGTCAATAAGAGGTATTTTAAGTTGTAAACCTGGGTTTCTAGTACTTTGAAATTTACCAAAGCGTTCAACAATTGCAATTGTTTGTTGTTTTACGGTAAATAATCCAGAGATAATAAGTACAAGTAGAATAAAAATAGCGATATACGTTCCAATCATTTTTTTTAATTTATAGGATTAATGAAGGGATTAAAGATACAACGTTTTTAACTATTAAATCAAAACTATTTTTATTTGCGAGTATTGTAAATTAAAAAAAATATAATAATTGATTTTAAATGTATAAATTGATCGTAATTTAAAAAATTATTACTTAATTTTAATCGAATAAAGGTAATTATTGACATAAAGGAAGTAATAAATGAAAAAATCTATCAGTTTTAAATTAAATGGTAAGCCGATATCGGTAGATGTTACCGGGGGAGAATTCCTCATAACGGTCATCCGCACTAATTTGGACCAAACAGGCACTAAATATGGTTGCGGAATAGGAGATTGTGGTGCCTGTACAATTTTAATTGATAAAGAGCCCGTTAGGTCTTGCATGATCTTTGTTGAAGATGTAGCGGGAAAAGAGATTATTACCATTGAGGGCCTTGTCACTAATGGTTTTCTTCACCCTATTCAAAAAGCTTTTGTAGCGCATGATGCATTACAATGTGGCTTTTGTACATCTGGAATGATTATGAATGCCTATGGTTTATTGCTTCAAAATCCTGAACTTACCCGAGAAGAAATTATTAGTGGTATGGATGAAAATTTATGCAGATGTGGCTCTTATAATAGAATTATTGACGCAATTCAAACAGCAGCAACAGAAATGAATGAAAAAATGTAATTATGGAATCAGATAAAATTACTCAATTATATTTCAGCGATGTGAACATGCCAATTACTTATGATCGCCGTAAGTTTTTAAAAAAATTAGGATTTGGAATAATCATTGTTTTTTCAATTGGAAAATTGTCTTTGTTACAAGGATGGGGCCAAAATGACAACGAAGAAATAGCTGATTTTAATGCATTTCTAAGAGTAAAGGAAGATGGTAGGGTGGATTGTTATACAGGAAAAGTTGAAATGGGACAGGGAATTATTACTTCTCTGGCTCAAGCTATAGCAGAAGAATTGGAAGTTCCAATTAGCTCGGTAGATATGATTATGGGAGATACAGATCTTTGTCCTTATGATGCCGGAACCTGGGGTTCATTAACAACTCGCTTTACTGACCCGGTACTAAGAGCTGCTGCTGCAGAAGCTCGGGAAATTCTGATAGATCTTGCGGCTGAACAACTTGGAGTACCGGATACGATGCTTGAAGTAGTTGATGGGGTTGTATTTGTAAAAAATGAACTATCAAAAAAAATCACTTATGCCGAATTGACAAAGGGGAAAAAGATCGTACAAAGTTTGAAAAAGAAACCTGAGATTAAGAAATCTAAAGATTTCGAAATTGTTGGTAAACCCATTATCAGTATTGATGCTGAGGCAAAAGTGACTGGTAAGGCTAAATACTCAGCAGATATAAAATTACCCAACATGGTTTACGCTACTATGGTTAGACCAAACGTTTACGGCTCAAAAAAAATTCTAGTAGATTCTTCAGGGTTATCAGTATTTGAAGGCGCAGAGTTGCTAGAAGAAGGAGACTTAGTTGCTGTAGTACATGCTGATCCTGAAATAGCTAATAAAGCAGCAAAAAAGGTTAAAGTAACTTGGGAAGAACCTGCGGCTAAAGCTGATAATGAAACTATTTTTCAATATTTAGATGATCATATTCAAGAAAGTAAAGTATTTGAAGAAGGAGGAAGCTTAGACAAAGGAAGAGCATCTTCAATGAAGATATTCGAAGCAAATTACTATGACGGCTATAAAGCCCATGCACCTATAGAAACTCATTCTGCAACATGTTATTTTAAAGAGGGTGTGTTAATTATGTGGGTTTCTTCACAAACACCTTTTGGAACGCGTGAAGAATTAAGCAAAGCATTGGATATGCCTTTAGAGAAAGTTCATATAAAACAAATATTTATAGGTGGAGGATTTGGCGGTAAAGTATACAATCAACAAGCTGTTGAAGCTGCTAAAATAGCTAAATTATGTGGCAAACCTGTTCAATTGGTATGGAGTAGAAGTGAAGAATTCATGTATGATAGGTTTAGGCCTGCCGCACTAATAAAAACAGCTTCTGGTGTTGACAATAATGGGAAACTTACGTTATGGGAATTCGATATTTATTGTGCGGGAACAAGAGGGACTAAACTTTTTTATAATATCCCTAATAATCGTACAAGAATGTTTAATAAAGATGATATTCACCCTCTTGGTACTGGTGCCTGGAGAGCTCCAGGAAATAATACAACAACTTTTGCCCGTGAATCTCATATAGATGCAACAGCCCATGCCGTTGGAATTGATGCTTTGGAATTCAGGTTAAACAATTTGAAAAATGAAAATATGATTGCCACATTAAAACTTGCGGCAGAAACTTTTGGCTGGGATAGCGAAAAGGCGAAAGGACATGGGTATGGTATTGCTCTTGGAGAAGATGCAGGTACATCAGTAGCGATAATAGCTGAAGTTTATGTAGATAAAAATACAGGAGAAGTAGAACCTATAAGGGTTGTTTGTGCACAAGATATGGGACAGGTAGTAAATCTTCATGGCGCAAAATTACAGGCTGAAGGAGGTATCACTATGGGATTAGGGTATGCATTGTATGAAGAAATTGTTTTTGACGGAGGAATGGTAAAATCAAGGCGTTTTAATAGTTATGAAATTACTCGGTTTTCAAAAACACCTAAGATTGAATGTGTATTTATTGATAAAATGGATTCAAAACCTCAGGGCGGAGGAGAGCCTGCTATCATCTGTGTTGGTGGAGCTATTGCAAATGCGGTTTTTGATGCCTGTGGAGCCAGAGTTAACCGAATGCCAATTACTCCAAATCGAATTTTAGAAGTGTTGAAGAAAGGTTAATGCGTATTTATTGGATTGAAGTATTATAAAAACTAAGTGATTTTTTTGTCTATGTTATTGGCGAATTACTACATTTATGCTTTATAAAATAGTGAAATGAAAAAAATAGCATTCATCACATTAGGGGTCATTTTTTTTGGAACGGTCTTGTATTTTACAGCAATTTACCACTTCACCTACAGTGAAGGATACAGAGCAGGTGAATTGGTTAAATTTAGCTGTAAAGGCATCATTTTTAAAACTTGGGAAGGAGAAATAAGCCAAGGGGTTTCTGAAGCGCAGATTTTTACCTTTTCGGTTGAAGACCATGAAAAAGAAGTCATTAAATTGCTACAGGATTTACAGGGAAAAGAAGTGAAATTAACTTATATAGAGCGGTTTTCCACCTTTCCTTGGTTGGGGGACACAAAATATTTTATCATCAAAGTTGAAAAGATCGAATAGGATTTATGATGAAAATTTTTAAGAAACCTGAAGAATCAGATATTATTTTAACCGAGTTAATGCTCCCTTCACATTCTAATTTTAGCGGTAAAATTCATGGAGGTTTTATTTTGTCATTGATGGATAAAGCTGCTTTTGCTTCAGCATCTAAATTTTCTGGATATTATTGCGTTACAGCTTCAGTAAATAGGGTAGATTTTTTAAATGAAATTGAAGTAGGAGAATTGGTAACCATGAGGGCTAAAGTTAATTATGTAGGTAATTCATCTATGGTTGTTGGAATTAGCGTAGAATCTGAAAATATTAGGACAGGTATTATTAAACATTGTAATTCTTCTTATTTTTCAATGGTTGCTAAAAATGAAAATGGAAAACCCGTTAAAGTTCCCGGGCTGATAATATCTGATTTTGATGCATTGCGTCGGTTTTTGCGTTCTATTAAACATATAAAAATGAGAAATGAACGTAAAATTGAATTTAGTAAGGAAAATTTTGAATTCAAAAATTACAGTGAGGTTTTGAAAAATTATAATGTAAAGCTTGAAATAGCATAAAATGTATCATTACGAGTAGTGAAGAAATCTCTTAAAAGGAAAATTGCTTCACTACTTTAGAAATGACGTATTTACAGAAGCGATTTTAAAGCGCATGTATTGCTTTATTTATTCTGTTGATTGTTTCTTCTTTACCTATCATTTCTGCAATATCAAATAGGTGCGGACCTTTTAATTCTCCAACCAGACTTAATCTAAATGGTTGCATCACTTTTCCAAAACCAATTTCTTTGGCGGTTATCCATTCTTTAACTTTGGTTTCAAAATTAAGAGAATTAAAATCTTCAACACTTTCAATAATCCCAATTAATTCTTTCATCAATTCAGCCGTATCTTCTTTCCATTGTTTTTTAACCGCTTTTTCGTTATATGTGGTTGGAGCCTCAAAGAAGAAATTGCTCAAGTCCCAAAAATCGGTAACAAAAGTCGCCCGTTCCTTAATTAAGGAAACAACCTTAATCACAAATTCTTTGTCTTTTTTAATGTCTTTTTCAGCTAAAATTGTCATATAAAGCGAGGCCAATTCTTCATCTGATTTTAACAACATATATTGCTGGTTGAACCAGTTTGTTTTATCAGGACTAAACTTTGCACCACTTTTACTCACACGTTCTATGGTAAATGCATCACAAAGTTGCGCTAAGGAAAAAATTTCCTGTTCTGTGCCGGGATTCCATCCCAAAAGTGCCAGCATATTTATAAAAGCATCGGAAAAATAACCATCTTCTCTATAGCCACGGGATATTTCTCCCGTTTCTTCGTTTTTGTAGGCCAAAGGAAATACCGGAAATCCTAATTTATCGCCATCACGCTTGCTTAATTTCCCTTTTCCGACAGGTTTTAAAATAAGCGGTAAATGTGCAAATTCAGGAGCTTTCCAACCAAAGGCATCATATAATGCAATATGTAACGGAAGTGATGGCAACCATTCTTCACCCCGAATAACGTGGGTAATTTCCATTAAATGATCGTCAACAATATTTGCCAAATGATAGGTAGGCATTCCATCACTTTTAAACAATATTTTATCATCTAAAATGTCTTTTCTGAAGGAAACGTCCCCCCTAATCATATCAACAGTTTTGATAGTTGCTTCTGTTTCTTCAATATTTGGTTCGTGCATTTTAAATCGCACTACGTATTTATCGCCATTTGCCAATTTTTTAGCAACTTCTTCTTTTGATAAGGAAATGGAATTTGTCAGTTTTGCCCTGTTATGCCAGTTGTAAATAAAGGTTTTTCCTTTTTCTTCATGATCAACTCTGTGAAAATCCAGTTCTTCATTGGTATCAAAAGCATAATAGGCTTTTCCATTTTCAATCAATTTTTCTACATATTGTTTGTAAATATGTTTGCGTTCGGACTGGCGGTAAGGCCCAAATTTTTCATTTTTACCAGGTCCTTCTTCAAAAGGAATATTACACCAGTTTAAAGCATCAATAATATACTGCTCTGCATTTGCAACGTAACGGGTTTGATCGGTATCTTCAATGCGTAAAATAAAAGTTCCCTTATACTTTTTGGCAAATAAATAGTTAAATAGGGCAGTTCTTATACCACCAATATGTAAAGGCCCTGTTGGGCTAGGAGCAAATCGTACGCGAACATTATTCATTTTATCATTTGTTTTAGGGTGCAAAGATAAATTTTCAATAGTAATAAGCATATTTTATAACAAAAAAAGGCCACTTTATTACAAATTTGATTCATGTTATCACCCTTCCGAAGAAAATTCTCTTAATTTTTTTGTATAAAGGTTCTTTTTTATTGAAATGGCTGAAATCACTGTTTTTAACTGTTGAATGTTAAAACAGGAATCACTTTTTTATTTGCGATTAAAGAAAAAATCGTTACACAATAATTTAATTTTAATTATTTTTAACTTTCAATAGGTTAATTATAAATAAATTGAACGATTTTAATCACATACGGGAAAAACTTCAAGAGTTTATTAAAAAATATTATTTTAATGAATTGATAAAAGGCCTGCTGTTGTTTTTCGCAACAGGCCTGCTGTATTTTATTTTCACGCTTTTTGTTGAATATTTTTTATGGCTCAAACCGATTGGCCGTTCCCTTCTATTTTGGCTTTTTATTTCTATTGAAGTTGCTTTGTTTGTAGGTTACATTATTTTTCCGGTCATTAAAATATTAGGATTAAAAAGAGGACTGACCGAGACTGAGGCTTCCAAAATTATTGGAAATCATTTTCCTGAAGTTAAAGACAAACTATTGAATATATTGCAGTTAAATGAGAGTCGGCAAAATTCTGAACTTATTGAAGCCAGTATTTCTCAAAAATCAAAGGAACTTCAGCCCATTCCTTTTAAAAGAGCCATTGATTTTACCAAAAACAAGAAATATTTTAAATATGCAATTCTCCCTTTTGTTATTTGGCTATTTATTTTTATATCTGGAAACGATTCCATTTTATCGGACAGTTTTTCAAGAGTGGTGCATTACAACAAAGTTTATTTGCCTCCATCCCCGTTTTCTTTTTCTATTTTAAATGACTCTTTATCTGTGGTGGAAGGCGATCCATTTAGTCTTCAGATTGAAACAATTGGAAATACAGTTCCTGAAAATGTTAAAATCAACTTTTTAAATGAAAGTTACTATTTGGAAAATAGCGCTTTAGGGAAATTTGAATATCATTTTTCAAGAGTTCAGAAGTCAATACAATTCTTTTTGGAAGCCAACGGAGTCACATCAGAAGTTTATCAAATAAGCAGCATTGAAACCCCTGTTATCAATAATTTAAAAATGGTTTTGCAATATCCGATTTATACGGGCAAACAGAATGAAGTTGTTCAAAATACTGGCAATGCAAATGTTCCGCAAGGAACAAAAATCACTTGGCAAATTGAAACTAAAAAAACAGATACCATTGCTTTTATTCCAAATATGGAACCGGCCGTTTATTTCACAAATAACGCAAAGGAGTATTTTAGTTATTCCAAACAGGTATTTAATGCCCTAAGTTATAAAATCACCACATCCAACCAACAATTGCGCAACTATGAATCGCTCAATTTTGTAATTCAGGTGATTCCTGATGAGCACCCCCAAATAATTGTAAACTCCGACATTGATTCCATAAGTCGTGGTCCGGTACAGTTTATAGGTCAGATAAGTGATGACTATGGCATAAATAAACTTCAAATGGTGTATTACGACAAAAGCAATAAAAAGAGACTTAAATCCCATTTGATAGATGTTGCAAAATCTTCCATTTCTGACTTTTATTATGTTTTTCCGGAAGGGATTTCTCTGGAAGAAGGCGTTGATTATGAACTTTATTTTGAAGTGTTTGACAATGATGCCGTAAACGGAAGTAAAAGTTCAAAAAGCCGAATATTTTCTTATTATAAGAAAACTGAAAAAGAGATAACAGAGGAATTATTAATAGAGCAAAAGGAAAGCATTGGAGAACTTTCTAAACTTGTTGAAAAGTCTAAAAAATCTAATGAAGGTATCAAAAAGTTTAAAGATGAAATTCAAAAAAATGCAGACATTAACTGGAACGACACTAAGAAACTAGAGGAGTTACTGAAGCGTCAAAGTGAATATCAGGAAATGATTCAAAAACAATCAAATGAGCTTGAGAAAAGTCTCAAAGAACAATCTGAACAACCTGAGACCAAAGAGACCAAAGAGGAATTGTTGAAGCGAATTGAAGAAACTAAAAAGTTAGCCGAACAGGAAAAAATGTTGGAAGAATTAAAAGCGCTTTCAAAAAAATTGGAAAAAGAAGATTTGGTCGATAAGTTGAAAGAAATGGTTAAAAAAAATCAGCGGAATGAGCAAAGTTTAGAACGAATTTTAGAACTCACCAAACGTTTTTATGTGGAACAAAAGTTAAATCAAATTCGTGAAAATCTTGAAAATTTAGGTAAAAGAGAAGAAAAACTTTCCAATGAAAATCCGGAAGAGAACACTTCAAAAAAGCAGGAGCAAATTAATAAAGAATTTGATGCAATTAAAAAAGACGCCAATGAATTGCAGAAGCAAAATAACGATTTAAAGAGACCGATGAGCCTTCCTGAAAATAGGGAGGAAATGAACGGAATTGACGGAGACTTAAATAAATCTTTAGATCAATTAAAAGAGCAACAAAAAGAAAATGCTAAAAAAAGTCAGAAATCTGCTGCAAAAAAAATGAAGGAATTAAGCAAAAGAATGGAGCAGGCCATGATGACCATGGAGGGGGAATCCATAGATGAAAATATAGATGATCTGCGAAAAATTATTGACAACTTAATCATTTTTTCCTTTGAGCAGGAAGATTTACTTGATCAATTTTCAGATGCAAATATTAACCATCCTGAATACCCAAATAATTTAAAAAAACAACATGTTTTAAAAGAGTATTTTAATTATATAGATGATAGTTTGTATGTGTTGGCATTGCGTTTGGTTAATATGAGTACTATGATTCAAAAGGAAGTTTCCGACACCCATTATTATTTGGATGAAGCTTTGTTAAATTTTACGGATGACAAAGCTGACTTGGGAATTTCAAATCAACAATTTGTAATTACCTCGGCAAACAATCTAGCCAATTCACTTAGTGATTTACTTGAAAGATTAATGAATGCTTCACCCAGTTTTGGTAAGGGCCAAGGAAAAGGAGATGCCCAGTCGTTTGGTTTGCCAGACATCATTAAAAAACAAGGGGAACTCAATAAAAAAATAAAGGATGGTTTGGAAAAAGGAGAAAATGAGGGAAAAAAACCCGGTGATAATGGCGAAGGGATGAGCGAGGAATTGTATGAAATATATAAGCAACAAGAACAACTAAAAAATATTTTAAAAGATATTTTAGGAGGTAATCCTGAAAATTCTGAAGGATTGGGTGCGGCCGTTAAGAAAATGGAGGCCTTGGAAAAGGAATTATTGGACAAAGGTTTTACTAAAGATATCACCAAAAAAATACTACAATTAAATTATGAGTTGCTAAAATTACAAAAAGCAACCCTGCAACAAGGGGAGGATAAAATCCGAAAATCTGAATCTTCCAAGGTGATTTTTGAAAGGAAAAATATTGATTCAATTGAGTTGAAGAATCAGTATTTTAATTACAATGAAATATTAAACAGACAATCATTACCTTTGCGCACAGTTTATAAAAAGAAAGTACAGGAATATTTTAAGTCTGAACAATAAAAGTGAGCGCCATGATTTTATTTAATTATGAGATAGATTTTAAGTTAGAAAATGAGGAAGCTATCCAAAATTGGATTTTAGCATGTATAGAAAACTATGGTTTTAAGGAAGGAGAAATCAATTACATATTCTGTGATGATGATTACCTTCTAAAATTAAATGTAGAATTTTTGGAACATGACACCCTGACCGACATTATTAGTTTTGATTACACAATGGGAAAACTAAT